>JASHVH010000298.1 GCA_030039575.1 Acidimicrobiales bacterium
AAGCTTCCGGGCTATGTCACACCGACATCCATGCCGCTCGGGGCGACTGGCCGTTCAAGGCCGCGCTGCCGCTCATCCCCGGGCACGAGGGAGTGGGCCTGGTAGACCGGGTGGGAGCCGATGTCCGAAACCTAAAAGAGGGAGATCGCGTCGCTATCCCTTGGCTCGGTTGGGCCTGCGGGATCTGTGAGCAGTGCGTATCAGGTCGGGAACCCCTCTGCGCCCAGGGCAGGTACACCGGTTACACCACAAACGGCTGCCACGCGGATTACGCCGTCGCTGAGGCCGCCTTCGTGGGTCGCGTGCCAGATGGAGTTGACCCGCTCGACGCCGCACCCCTCGCGTGTGCCGGCATTACCTCGTACAAGGCCGTGAAGGTGTCAGGAGCACGGCCCTCGGACCTGGTCGCCGTTTTCGGTATCGCCGGTCTCGGGCACCTAACCGTCCAGTACGCACTGATGGCCGGGGCCACGGTGGTTGCTGTCGACAGGCGAGACGCCAGGCTGACGATGGCCAAGGAACTGGGGGCGACGTACACAGTCAACAGCAGTGTCGAAGATCCGGTTGAAGTGGTACAGGGCCTCGGGGGGGCAAATGCCGCCATCGTGTTGGCGCCGGCGGTCAAGTCTTTCGAGCAAGCGTTCGGGAGCCTGCGACGCAATGGCGTCCTGGTAGCGATTGGCATACCAAAAGAGAACATATTTCAATTGCCGATCTTCCAGACCATACTCCTGGGGCTCAAGGTGGTCGGCTCACCCGTCGGCACCAGGGCCGAGTTGGCCGAGACATTCGCCCTTCACGCCTCGGGGCGTACCAAAGTCGTGAGGGAAACCCGTTCCCTGGAAGGGGTGAACGAAGCCATGTCCGACGTCGTTGAAGGCAAAGTCGAGGCTCGCGTTGTCTTAGATCTTCGTGCCTGAACTGTTTAGCGGGACCCTGCGCAACCACCTGTTTCTGGACGGTACGGGGCGACCGACGCCGCTCGAGTACGAGAAAGCTGGCCACGTCGACCCAAATGTAATAATGACCATCGCCAAATGGGTGGAGCAGGTGGGCGGGAACTCCGAGAATTGACGCTCGGCTCTAATAAACGCCCCCCGTCGACCTCGGGCCAGCCTTCTGTGACCGCACGAACCGCGGGTTGTCCGGGCTGGGCGCACCGCTCTGGCCGAGGGTACACGGGCACCCAAAGTTGAGGACCGGGGTTCGGCCCGCCCTGTTCACGCTGTCTCCGGGAGGGTTGTGGCGATCACGCGACCGGGGGAGCCGGGACGGTCGACGTCGGTGGGCCCGAACTTGACAAGGTCCAGAATTAGAGCAAAGGTGGGATTGTGCTCGACGAAGTTGGCTCTGGCCCGGCCGACGCGCTCCGGCGGCGAGGCGTTCAGGTGACCGCTCAGCGCCTGGCTGTGATGCGAGCTGTGTCCAGCCGGCCGCACGGAACCGCGGACGAGATAGAGGAGCTGGTACGGGCTGACATTGGTGCCGTCTCGCGTCAGGCGGTCTACGACGCCCTGGGCATCCTGGCCGAAAATAACCTCATCCGGCGCATCCAGCCGGCGCGCTCGCCGGCCCGCTATGAGGACCGGGTCGATGACAACCACCATCACGTCGTGTGCCGCACCTGTGGGCGCACCGTGGACGTTGACTGCGCAGTAGGGCACAGGCCATGCTTGAAGGCCGCTGATGACCACGGGTTCATCATCGACGAAGCCGAGGTCGTCTACTGGGGCTCCTGCCCCGCCTGCCAGCGGGCGGCAAGGCGGCGAGGCAACGGAAGCGCAAGGACCGAGAACATGAACAGGAAAAGAACATGAGCAGAAAAGAACGTGAACAGAAAGGAGCACCATGAGCAACGAAGACACCCCAACTACCCCCACCATGTCGGAGGGGGCAACGGCAGCCGCCAGGTGCCCGGTGTTGACTGACCCCTACGTCGCTACCGGGTCGAACGCCAACCTGCATTGGTGGCCCCACATGTTGAACCTGAGGTCATTGGAAAAGAACTCACCACTGGTTGACCCGATGGGCCAGGGGTTCGATTACGCCGCGGAGTTCAAGACCCTGGACCTGCCGGCCGTGAAGGCGGACATCGTCAAAGTACTGACCACGTCACAAGATTGGTGGCCGGCTGACTTCGGCCACTACGGGCCGCTCATCATCCGCATGGCTTGGCACGGCGCCGGCACCTACCGTATCCACGACGGCCGGGGCGGTGCCGGGTCGGGCGGGCAGCGCTTCGCCCCCATCAACAGCTGGCCCGACAACGTCAGCCTCGACAAGGCCCGGCGTCTGCTGTGGCCCCTCAAGCAGAAGTACGGCCGGAAGCTTTCCTGGGCTGACCTCATGATCCTGGCCGGGAACTGTGCCCTGGAATCGATGGGCTTCAAGACCTTTGGTTTCGGCGGCGGGCGCGAGGACGCGTGGGGGCCGGAAGAGGACGCCTATTGGGGGCCCGAGGACACCTGGCTCGGCGACGAGCGCTATAGCGGTGACAGGCAACTGGCGAATCCTTTTGCCGCCGTGCAAATGGGCCTCATATATGTCAACCCCGAGGGGCCTAATGGCAACCCTGACCCTCTGCTGGCCGCCCGGGACATAAGAGAGACGTTCGCTCGCATGGCTATGAACGACGAAGAGACAGTCGCTCTCATAGCTGGTGGGCACACCTTCGGCAAGACCCACGGTGCCGCAGATGCCGCGCAGTACGTCGGTCCTGAGCCGGAAGCCGCTCCCATCGAACAGCAAGGTCTTGGCTGGAAGAACACCTTCGGCCGCGGCAACGGCGACGACACCATCACCAGCGGCTTGGAAGTCATCTGGACGCCCACCCCGACGAAGTGGGATAACACTTTCTTCGCCACGCTGTTCCGTTACGAGTGGGAACTGACCAAGAGCCCGGCGGGCGCGCACCAATGGCGGCCCACCGACCGGGCCGCGGACAACACCGTGCCTGACGCCCACGACCCGTCGAAACGGCACGCCCCGATGATGCTCACGACGGACCTGTCGCTCAGGTTGGACCCTGTCTACGGGCCGATCTCGAGGCACTACTACGAGCACCCGGACCAGTTCGCCGACGCCTTCGCTCGGGCGTGGTTCAAGCTCACCCACCGCGACATGGGGCCTATTGCACGTTACCTCGGCCCGGAGGTGCCCGAAGAGCGACTGATCTGGCAGGACCCGGTCCCCGCCGTCGATCACGCCCTCGTCGACGAGCAGGACATCGCCGGCTTGAAGAGCAAGATCATGGCGTCCGGCCTGTCGATCTCGCAGCTGGTCGCGACCGCCTGGGCCTCGGCGTCGACCTTCCGGGACAGCGACAAGCGCGGTGGTGCCAACGGCGCCCGCATCCGTCTCGAGCCCCAAAAAGACTGGGAGGTCAACAACCCCGCCGAATTGGAGAAGGTGCTGCAAATACTCGAGGGTGTCCAGGAGGATTTCAACGGCGCCCAGACCGGCGGGAAGAAAATTTCCCTGGCCGACGTCATCGTCCTCGCCGGCTGCGCGGCGGTTGAGCAGGCCGCCAAAAACGCCGGTCACGACGTCAACGTCCCGTTTTCTCCAGGACGTACGGATGCATCGCAAGAATGGACCGACCCCGCCAGCTTCGCGGTGCTCGAGCCGTCGGCCGACGGGTTCCGTAACTACTTCCGGGCCGGGGACAAGCGCCGGCCGGAGGAAGTGTTCGTCGACCGCGCCAGCCTGTTGAGCTTAACCGTTCCCGAGATGACCGTCCTTATCGGCGGGCTGCGCGTCCTCAACACCAACGCGGACCGCTCCCGGCATGGAGTTTTCACCGAACAGCCCGAGTCTTTGACAAACGACTTCTACGTGAACCTGCTCGACATGGGCACCGAGTGGCGTGTCTCGTCCACCGAGCATGTTTACGAGGGCCGCGACCGCCAAACAGGCCAAGTGAAATGGACCGGCACCGCGGTCGACCTTATCTTCGGGTCCAACTCGCAGTTGCGAGCCGTCGCCGAGGTCTACGCCTGCGCGGACGCGCAGGCGAAGTTCGCGCAGGACTTCGTGTCCGCGTGGGTCAAGGTCATGAACCTGGACCGCTTCGACCTCCGTTGACCTAGAGAGCCCGGCCGTCCTACATACAGGTGGCCGCCCATTGCGTGGGAAACTCGCTTGGGCGGCCAACTTGTTTGTCTTCTGGTACCTGGGTGCCCGCAACCACCTTTACCGGCAGTAGTTGAGCCGCTCGCCCGGACGCCAGGACGAGAGATAGCCGGCAGGGCCGCCGAAGTAGGATCGCCGGGTGCGGCTCAGCCAAGAGGAAGCCCGGGTCATCGGGAGCCTGATCGAAAAGGAACTGACGACTCCTCAGCAGTACCCGCTGACGCTGAACGCCCTCCTGCTTGCCTGCAACCAGTCCTCCAACCGCGACCCCGTAGTGGATTTCGACGAGCCGACGGTCGACAACGCTCTGGTGTCGCTGAAGGCGGCCGGACTGGTTCGCTTCGTCCACCCCTCTCACGGGCGGAGCGTCACTCGGTACCAGCAACTGCTTGCAGAGCGTCTGGCACTGACCGAACAGCAACTGGCCTTGGTGGCGGTACTGTTGCTCAGGGGCCCCCAGACCGCCGGCGAGCTACGTTCTCGCTCGGAGCGGATGTGCGAGTTCGACGGCATCGCCCAGGTCGACGGCGAGCTGGACCGCCTGAGCAGCTTGTCCGAACCGATCGTGGCCCGGTTGTCGCGCCAACCCGGGCAGAAGGAGGAACGCTGGGCGCAGCTTTTGGCGGACGTCCCCGCCCACGCGCCGGCGCCAATGCAGACGGAGACTTCCGGTGGGGGTACCAAAGCTGACCTCAGCGCTGAGGTGGCCGAACTGCGGGGCGCGATGGCCGAGCTGAGCGCTACGGTGGCGGAGCTGCGCGACCAGATGGAGGCGCTGCGCCGCGACCTCTACCAGTGACGGCACCCCGCCTCGGGCTCTCGTTGGCCGTAGGCTCGCGACCGCCGCTGACTTTGGCCCCGGGGGGCGTCGGTGATTTCGGCCGGAACCACCGGAGCGGACCGGGGCGGATGGCGCCGCCCACGTTCTAATCGACAATGGGCCGCAAGCGCAGCGGTTGGCGGAAGCGGGCCCCGGGCGGCGGCAGTGCTCCTGTTCTCTGAAGCGCCAGATCCCAGTCCGCTGATGCGCCGAGGGCCAAACGGAGCGCCTTCACGGCGAGGCGCCCAACCTCGAGGTCAGCGGGACGGGCGCGCACCCCGATGACGTCGAGCACCCTTTCGGGAAGAATGGCCACCGCCGCCCTGAACAGGAGCCCATAGCCGAAGCGCACCCCGGACGGCAAGGGGGGCCGGCGCAGGAAATGGACCGCGTCAACCGAACCCGGCGATGGCGCGAGGGCGGGATGGCTGCTGAGCCACGTTGTGAGCGCCATTGCCGTCTCCGGGAGCGGGCCCGCGCCGATTAGCCGGCCCAAGCGGACCTGCTCGGCCACGTAACTGTCGGCGAGGGCTTCGGGGCAGGGCCGAGCGCCGTAGGCGCGATAGGCAGCCAGGAACGAGCCCGTTAGCGAATTGTGCACCCAGGCGTCAAGCTCGGGGTCCGAGGCATCGTAGACCAGGCCCCGGTGCGAGAAACCATGAACGGGACCGTGCCGGCGGCGGGCCCGGGCGACGGCCGCTTCGACCTCAGGCATGGCCCCAAAGGACGTCGCCGTGACGTAAAACTCGGTCCTCGTCAACCTCCCGAGCGGGTCGTCACGGTAACGAGAGTGCTCAAAAACCCCGGCCGCCACTTCGGGGTGGGCGGCCTGGAGCAAAAGGGCGCGGATGGCGCCCACGAACACCGAAGTATCGCCCACGATGGACCACGTGGCCGAGCCGGGCCCGAACAGGCCCGGGTCGCCCGGGTAGGAGAGCGTCTCCGCCAACGGGTAGTCGCCGTGTGAGAACAGGCCCTGCGTGGCCGCGATTACCCGCTCCCGGGCCCAACCGGGGAGCGGTCCGGCCGGGGTTCTGGGTGCATTTCCGCTAGCTGGTTGCGCTTTCGTCAAAGATTTGCCAAAAAACGCAACGAGAACCGTTTTGTGCACCGAAAGAGCGGCTGCGGCAGGGCCGGATGCGGCGCGGCCGGTCCCACAGTCATCGCATCAACCTGTCCTGGCCACCTAGCGTCAAGGACGCACCTCGTAGTAAAGGTTGGCTGGGTCGTCCAAATCGTGGACCACGAAGCGGGTAAAACCGGCCTCCCGGCACATGGCCTCGGCCAACTCCCGATGAAAACCTAGGGTGCCGAGCCCGGCCCCGCCCGGTTCGGAGAGCGCCGACGACATGCAAGCCGCCACAGACGTGCCGTACATCATGGCCAGCATCGGGTTGCGTTGGTTGTCGCCCCAGGTCGCGCCGGCGCGGATGTCCTTGATGAGCCAGGTGCCATCGGCCCGGATGGCGCGCCGTATGGCGGCGATGGCGTCGGCCGGCCTCGGCATGTCGTGGACGCAGTCAAGGGTCAAGATGAAGTCGTACGTCGGGCGGTCGGGAAGGTCGCCGGCCCCGGCCAGGCGCAGGGTCACATTGGTCAGCCCGGACTCCGAAAGTCGGGCTCGAGCGCGGTCGATTGCATAGCGGGACGGGTCGAACCCTTCGAAGCTGGAGGCCGGGAAGGCCGCCGCCATCGCCACCAGCGCCACTCCGGCTCCGCACCCGACATCAGCTACGCGGGCACCGCCCTCCAGGCGCGCCCACACTCCGTCGAGGGCGGGGAGGGCCCGGGAGACCAGGGCATGGCGCGTCCACGGGGCCAGGGTGCGTTCGGCGCTGTGAGCGCCCCATGGCCCTCGGTCGTCGTAGCTCAAGCCTCTGCCGGTCCGGAACGCTTCGGCCAGACGGTCTACCTGGTCAGGCGGCGCCACGCTGCCGAGGAAGGCACCCGCCGCGAACCACAAACTGCCGTCCTCGTCAGCCAAGACCTCGGCCCCCTCCGGGCTCAGCTCGAAAACCTCGCCATCCGTAGTCTCGACTAAGCCGGCCGCGGCCTGGCACCGCAGCCATTCGAGCACCCACCGCTCGTGCAGTTCGGTCCGAGCGGCCAGGCCGTGAGCGGTGGTGGCGCCCTGCCCGGCCATAGCCCGGTACAGGCCCAGGCGGTCGCCGAGGTGGACCATTAGGGATACCACCTCGCCCTGCTTGTAGGTCCACACCCGTAGCGCGAAGGCGGCGAGCCGGTCAGGGCCCGCAGGCGGCTTGTCAACGGCGGGCGGCGCCGACACCCCCCGCCCCGGTCTTGGAAATGATCGATTTTCGCATGCTGGCGTTAGCGTAGCGTGGTGATGACTCCTCAATCTTCGCTCGGCTATCTGCGGTCGCCCTCCATCGGTGGGGACACGGTCGTCTTTGTCACCGAGGACGACTTGTGGTCGGTCCCCGCTGAGGGCGGCCGGGCCCGCCGGCTCACAGCCGACTTGCTCCGCATTGCTGCTCCGGTCGTTTCCCCCGACGCCCGCATGGTCGCCTTCACCAGCGTTGCTCAGGGCAACGCCGAGGTCTATGTGGTCCCGGTCTCGGGCGGGACGGCCCGACGCCTTACGTGGCTCGGGGCCGCCAGCTCTCTGGGCGCCAACGTGAACCCGAAGGCGCTCAGCTGGATGCCGGATGGCAGGCTCGCATTTGCGAGCGACACCAAGCAGCCCTTCTCGCCCTTGACGATGGCCTACGCCATGTCTTCAGACGGGGAACAGCCTCCGGTGGGGCTCGGCTACGGCCCGGTGCGCGACGTGTCTTACGGGCCGGGCGGTGGGGTCGTGATCGGCCGCAACACGGGTGACCCGGCCCTGTGGAAGCGTTACCGGGGCGGGACGGCCGGGGCCATTTGGATCGACCGGGAAGGCAACGGGGACTTCCGGCTTTTGCTGAGCCCGGGAACGATCGCCGGCAACCTGGCCTCGCCCATGTGGGTAGGCAACCGGATCTTCTTCCTCTCCGACCATGAGGGTATAGGCAACCTGTACTCGTGCTCGCTGGCCGGCGACGACATCACCAGGCACACGGACCACGAGGACCATTACGCCCGGCTGGCGTCGAGCGACGGCAGGCGCATCGTCTACCAGGTAGCGGCTCGCCTTTGGCTGTACGACCCGTCTGTCGGCACGGCCCGAGAGGTACCGGTCGAACTGGGCAGCCCGCGGACCCAACGCCAGCCCCGCTTCGTGCCGGCCGACCGCTACCTGTCCGATTACCAACTGGACAAGACCGGCAAGCGGCTGGTCCTGAACACGCGAGGCAAGTTGTTCTGTTTTGCCCCTTTCGACGGCCCCGTGGTCCAGCCGGGTTCCCCTCAGGGGGTCCGGTACCGGCTGAGCAGCTTCCTCGGCTCAGGCACCGACATCGTCACTGTCAGTGACGCCAGCGGCTTCGAAGCAATAGAAGTCCACCGGGCCACCGGCGGGCCGGGCAATGGCAGTGAGGGGGTCACGACCGAGGAACTTGACATCGCCGGCCTCGGGCGAGTCCTGGAGCTCGTACCGTCGCCCGACGGGTCGTTGCTGGCCATAACCAACCACAAGTTCCAACTTCTGGTTGTGGCCGCAGCCAGTGGCGAGGTCAAGTTGACGGACGAGTCCCTTTTCGGGCCGGTCCAGGGCCCTGCTTGGTCCCCGGACGGTAGATGGGTCGCTTACAGCTACCGGGCCAGTGCCAAGACAAGCCAGGTCAAATTGGGAGACGTGCAGAGTGGGGCCACGTTTGGGGTCACCGAGGCGCAGTTCCGCGACACTTGTCCTTCCTTCGACCCGACCGGGAGCTACCTCTACTTCCTTTCGCAGCGGACCTTCGACCCGGTTTACGACAGCCTGTTCTTCGACCTCGGGTTCCCTTTGGGGGCTCGGCCTTATTTGGTGACGCTTCACGCCGAGGCGCCATCGCCGTTCGTCGTCCGTCCCGAGCCTGAGGAGCCGTCGAAAGAAGGCAGCGCCGCCCGCGACAACGGCTCCGGCGAGCCGTCGTCGGGCACACCGACCGGGGCACCGGTCCGGGTCGACCTGGGAGGTATCGAGCAGCGGGTCGTGCAAGTGCCGGTCCCCGAGGCACGGTACCAGTTCATCGTGGCCCTGAAGAACAGGCTCCTGCTCTTTTCCAGGCCGATCGAGGGTTCGCTCGAACGCAATTTCTTCCAGCATGCCCCCCCGGCGAACGGCGTCCTCGAATGCTATGACCTGGTCGAGGACAGGCGGGAGACGCTGCTTGCCGAGGTGGCCGACCTGGCGGTCAGCGGGGACTTGAGCAAACTTGCCTATACGACGTCCGCGCCAGGCGGGGGTGAGGGCCGGCGCCTGAGGGTGGTCGGGCCCTCGTCCAAGCCCGACGAAGAACGGGCCAACGAACCGCCCGGGCGCCGGAGCGGGTTTGTCGACCTGGACCGGGTCAGGGTGCTGGTAGACCCGGGGGCTGAATGGGCCCAGATGTTGAGAGAGGCGTGGCGGCTGCAGCTGGACCACTTCTGGACGGCCGACCTTTCCGGCGTGGACTGGCCCGGCGTGCTCGACCGTTACCTTCCGTTGGTCGAGCGGGTCTCCACCCGGTCGGAGCTGTCGGACCTGATCTGGGAACTGCAGGGCGAACTGGGCACCTCCCACAGCTACGAGGTCGGCGGCGAGTACCGCAGCGCGCCGCCGTGGGGAATGGCCCACCTGGGCGCCGACCTGGTGAAGGACGCTTCCGGAAAATGGGTGGTGTTGCGTACGGCCCGCGGGTCGAGCTGGCAGCCTCAAGAAGCCTCGCCGCTGCGCACCCCCGGTGCCGGCGTGGAGGCAGGTACCGCCGTTCTCGCCGTCAACGGCCAGCCCGTTGACACCGGCGCGGGCCCGGGGCCCTTGCTCGCCAACCAGGCCGGTATGCCGGTCGAGTTGACGGTGGCCGGTCCCACCGGGCCCGAACCCGCCAAGGCGGGGCCCCGGACGGTCATCGTGCCCACGCTCCGCAACGAGCGTCCGCTTTGGTACCGGGACTGGGTGGTAGCGAACAGAGAAAAGGTGCGCGACGCTACTGCCGGCCGGGCCGGGTACATCCACATCCCGGACATGGGGCCGTCGGGCTGGTCCGAGTTCCACCGTTCCTTCGTCGCAGAAATTGAGCGCGACGCTCTTGTGGTCGACGTCCGCTTCAACGGTGGGGGTCATGTGTCAGGGCTCATACTCGAAAAGCTGGCCCGCCATCGCATCGGCTGGGAAGTCCCGAGATGGGGTGCGCCGATTTCCTACCCTTATGATGCGCCGACCGGGCCCATTGTGGCCATCACCAACGAGTACGCCGGTTCGGACGGGGACATTTTCACTCACGGTTTCAAGGTTTTCCGCCTCGGCCCGGTGGTAGGTGTGAGGACGTGGGGCGGCGTTGTCGGCATAGACATCCATCAGCCCTTGGTCGATGGGAGCGTGACTACTCAGCCCGAATATGCCTTCTGGTTCGAGGACGTCGGCTGGTCGGTGGAGAACTACGGCAGCGACCCCGATGAAGAAGTCCTGTTCTACCCAAAGGATTACGCCGCCGGGCGCGACCCGCAGCTGGAGCGAGCAGTCCAACTTGTCCTAGAAGGGCTCGAACGGTACCGGCCGGCGCTACCCGAGCTCGGGCAAAGGCCACAAAAAGTGCTGCCCGTTCTCCCCGCCAGGCGGTAGCCCGCCGGCCACCTATGAAATTCCGGCCCACCTGCTGGAAAGGCTCATCCGACGCCCGCCGCGCAGCCAGTCAGCTCACAGGCGGCGGCACGCCCTGTGCGCTGTTGGACAGTACAACGTCCCAGCCACAGAGGGTGCACGCGTGCGCCAGGGCCGAGCGCCCGAATTCCAAGGCGGCGTTATAAGGGCCCGGAGCTGCGATCACGTCGGCCCAGTCCAGCACGTACTCGCCTAGCGTCGCCTCCCAGTGGGCGGCTGGTGGTGACAGCGTACCGGCTGCAAAGCCCTCGGGGGCGGGCATGGCAAACGCATAGAACGCCGCCCGCTGGTAGCGGTCGTCCCCGGGCCACCAGCCGACCACGATCTGCTCGGCGTTAAAGGCGTTCCGGGTTATGAAGTCCTGTGACCGAGGGTCTGCGGCCCGCCCGTTGAAGAAGTTCACCGCCAGGTCGAACGCCCCCCACCAGGCGTTCACGTCGCTCGACCGGCCCCAGTACGGGCCGCGCAGTGCTGATAAAACAAGGGCCGCCCTGGTGGCGGCGGCGAAGTACGCCCCCACCTGGGCCGGGTCGTACGTGGCGTGCTGGCTGTCCTCCCCCAGGGACGTGCTCCACGGCACCTCTTGCGGCTTCGGGTTGATACTCACGGGCCCCGCCAACAACTCGACCGCAGCGAGGACGTCCCGCGTGACCTCGCCTACTGAACGGTTGGGTGCGAGGGGGGCCCGGCGAGCGCGGCCGTCGCTGTGCTCCACCACCGCCTCGTGGGAATGGAGGTCAAGGGCGGCGACGAACGCCCCTGAGCCGTCGGGTGCCGGCAGCGGCGCCGTTTCCCAGCCCCGGGCGGTCAGGCGCAGCGCGGCGTGCTCGAGTTGCCACTGGGGCGGGGCCAGGGCCACCGCTAACTTGCCCAGCACCTGGGTGTGCATGTGGAGCGTGTCGCCTGTGGCTCGCCAGTTTTCGTACGACAGTTCCGGCCATGGCTGGGTGACGGGCAAACTTGGTCCTCTTCGGCCGTCGGCCGGTGTCATGGCATTTTCACTTACCCGAACGTGAACACGAACGCCTCGAGCCCGGGGTCGAGGAACTCGGCCTCCAAGAGCCGCTCGGCTACGGGCCCAGGCTGGCGGACCAGCTGGTACAGACGATGCCAAGTGACCGTCCCGTTGCCGTCGTCGTCTACGTCGAGGCCGTGGGCGGCCGCGGGCGCCTCGCCGTCCAGGCGCACCCGGAAACGTACCGGTCCTTGGCCCATGGCCGGGCCCATCACCAGGTGAAGGTCGCGGGCGTGGAAGCGGCAGGAGATGACGCCGCCGGGCTCGGCCAGGGACACCGACACCATGCTCATCCTCCAATCACCGGACAAGGCCCACTCGTTGCGCCGTAAGGACGGAGGCGTTGTGTATACACGGCGCTCGTCCAGAACCGGACCGCCGGGGGAGGCGAACCCCTCGGTGCGCCGGTAGCCGAGGTAGTTCTCCGGCGAGCCCAGGTTGTCCCAGTCGGCCCCCAACTCCACGCCCCGCGGTGCGATTTGCACTACCTCACGGTCGATGTTGTTTACGCCGGCCTCGGCCAGCAGGGCCTGGAGCACGCGCTCGGACTCCACGTACTCGCCCTCGCCGAAGTAGTGGTGCCGGGCTCGCCCTTCAGCGTCACCGAAGTACAGGGCGGGCCAATAGTTGTTGGCGAACGCCCGCCAGATGGCGTAGTCGTTGTCCACCGCCACCGGGTAGCGGACGTCCATGTCGGTGAGCGCTCGATGAACATTGTCGAGATTTCCCTCGAACTCGAACTCGGGCGTCTGGACGCCAATCACCGCCAGGCCCTGGCCCGAGTACTTGTCCGCCCACGCCCGGACGTAGGGAAGGGTGCGGATCCAGTTGATGCACGTGTACGTGCCGAAGCTGACGAGGACGGCCCGTCCCCGCACGGCTGGCCGTGTCAATGGTTGAGAGTTGACCCACTCGGTGGCACCGTCGAAGGACGGGAGCTCACCCTCTAGAGGTAGGCGCATGGAGGGGGCGTCGCCGGTGGTACTACCGAACGGGCTGTGCAGGCGCAGCATGGGCCGGCGTGCTCAGCGGCGCGACCGGGGCGCCGGCCCCGACTTGGGCCGCGTCTCCGTGATGCCGGCGTGGGCCCGGGCCTTCGCGTACAGAACGTTCATTTGCTGTCAGGCCCCTTTGTTTTCTCTGGCCGCCAGGCCCGCGGGCGCCAAGGCGTCGCCGGTAAGGGCCATGGCCGTTCCGTGGTTGGGCACCAACGGGAGCCAGCGTAGACGGTTGATGAAAGGCCCGCCTCGAACTTCAGGCGGGTCGGGCAAAACCAAGAGGGGCGCGGCCCTGGGCCGTTTTGGGTTGGTGCGGATGAGGCCAACCCGCCGGGCGCCGAACGCTGATGGGTAAAACCGGCGGGCCCGCCCGGCTGTCAGCGGACGTCCTCGAAAAGGCGGCTGATCTCATCACGTTCGGGCCAAGCGACCGGGTTGTTGCGGGTGTCGACCACGCCCGCGCCACGTTCGGCAATGGCGATAACGGCCGCTTCGTGCCCTGCCGCCGAAAAGGCGCTCGCGACGCGCCCGGCCTCAGCCGCGTCAAAGGCGGCCAGCAGCGTGCCTGAGGCTAGCGTCGCCCACGGGTCTGCTCCGGCGGCCGTGCAGAGTGCGACCGCCGGCTCCCACCACAACACCGTGGTACGGTCGAGCCTGAGGCGGGCCCCGGAGGCGGCGGCTATCTCATGCAACCCGGCGGCAAGCCCGCCCTCTGTCGGGTCGTGCATTGCCGTTGCCCCCAGCCTGGCGGCCAGCAAAGCGACGTCGACGACCGATATGCCTGGAGTGTCAAGAGCTAGTTCGGCCGCCCGAAGATGTGCCGGTTCGACGTCTTCCACCAGGCCCCGGCCTTCCCGGGCGAGGACCGCGGCTCCCTCGACGGGGGCGCGGCCGACCTGGAAGAC
>JASHVH010000299.1 GCA_030039575.1 Acidimicrobiales bacterium
CCGGACGGCGGGGTTCGCCGACCGGTACGCGCTCGCTTGGCCAGCGCCGGTGCCAGTTTTACAAGCGCATCCCTGATCGCCGCCGCCCTGGCCGCCGCCCCCGGGGCCCACACGGCAGCCGAGCCCATAACCAGGGACAAGCTCCCGCCGGCGCTGGTGGAAATCGTGGTCGGGCCGCACGTGCTGGGCCGGATAAGCCGGGACCTGTTCGGCTCGAACCTCCTCTGGCCCTACAACGCTGAGGGGGCCTTCGACCCGGCCACCGACAGTTTCTACCCCGCTTTCGTCAACGAAGTCCGCCAGTTGGGCGTGACGGCGCTGCGCTACCCGGCCGGGATAACCGCCGACAGCTTCGATTGGCTGCACGCCATCGGGCCAGAGGCACAGCGCCTCCCAAACGAACCGTACGGGATGCAGGACGCCGGGTTGTCCAAGGTGTGCTGCACCCTCGACGGGCCGGAGCCTTCTACAGTCGGCCCGGACGAGTACGGGGAACTGCTCGGCCTGACGGGCGCGGTCGGGGATGTAGTGGTGAACTTCGCCACCGGTACGGCGGACGAGGCCGCCGATTTCGTCGCTTATATGACTGCTCCTCACGGGGAGCAGCCGGCTTCGCAGCCTTCAGACCCGGGTTTCTGGGCCGCCCTCCGGGCCAAAAATGGCCACCCCGCCCCGTACAACGTCCGGTTTTGGGAAGTCGGCAACGAGCAGGACGGTCCCGGCCAGGACGGCTGGCGGTCCGGGACCGTCGTCAGCATGGGGCCTCATAAGAACCCGTGCCCGGCGGCGGTGGAGCTCGTGTGCCTGTACGCCTTCGGCGGGACGACGGCTTTTTATAACCAGCCCGTCGGCATCATCGCCGACGAGGTACCCTCCGCGTCGTACTCATCGGGTCTTCCACACCAGGTCTTTTACGTCTATTTCCCCCCCGTCGTCCCCGGGAGCCAGACCGTCGAGGTCGGCGGTACTCCGTGGCAAGAGGTCTCGAGCCTGTCGGGCGCCGGTCCCGATGAGGACGTCTACCACTTCGTACCGTCCAAGGGAGAAATCCTTTTTGGCAACGGGGTGCACGGCGCCATCCCGCCCGAAGGCGAGCGGGTCACGGCCAGCTACGAGTCAGGGCCGCACGGCGGCTTCGTGGAGTTCTACCGCGCCATGAAGGCGATGGACCCGCACGCCCAAATTTGTGAGACCGAAGAGGCCCGGACAGCGTTCCTCCAAATCATGGGCCGCACGTACCCGTACAACTGCGTCGAGTTGCACAAGTACGCCAAACCTCTGGACCTGAGCGCCCCGATGACCACGTACGAAGAGAACCTCATGGGGACGCCGTTGACGGAAGGCTCCAAACTGGCCGCCCTTCAGCAAGCGGTCCGCCGGTACTCCGGGCGCAACATCCCCGTCGTCATCACCGAGTACGGGCAACTGATAAGGCCGATGCCACACGCTGACGAGGACTTCAACCTCTCCCTCGACGAGGGCCTGCTCGTTGCCTCCCAATTGCGCCAGTGGATAATCCACGGGATATTGCTGGCAGAAAAGTACTTGTTGGTGTCGACGCCGTTCCTGGGCGAAAGCCCCATCGACCTTAGCGTCGACCCGGTTGGGCTGAGCATAGACAGCGCCATGATCGCCGGCCCGGGGCCTTCATTCGTCACCGAGCCATCAGGCAAGGTCCTCGGTCTTATGTCCCGGTTGGGCGGGACCGAAAGGCTCCTTTCCAGCATCGATGGCGACCCGATGATGCCCGCTTCTTCCGGCGGACCCGTGCCCGTCCTGCAGGCCGTGGCCAGCTCGTCGAACGGAGAACTGAACCTCTTGGTCATCAACGTGAGCCCGGACGAGCGGGTCCTGGCCGAGGTCAGCCCGTGGCACCTGGCTTTGCCGAGAAAAGTTACCGCCACGGTCCTAAATGGCCCGAGCGCACTGGCGTTCAACACGTACGCCCATCCTGACCGGGTGGGGACGACAACGTGGACGGTCCAGGTGGACCAGCGTGATTTCCTTTGGGACTTCCCGGCCCACTCGGTGACATTGCTCCGGATGCCGCTACTGAAGCCGGGGACATACCGCGTCTAGGAGCCTGCTCAAGAGCCCGCCTGAGAAAGAGAGTTGCGGGCCGTTCTCAGCCCGAACTGTGAACGAAAAGTGCTCTCTCGACTACCTTTTCGTTCACAGAACGCTTCCCGAGGGCCAAACCAGGCCCGTCCGGCCGCCGTGGACTGGCCCCTCCTCTCAGGGGCCTGAAGGCGTCTCAGCGGCCCTCTCAGGCCACCCGGCCAGCTCGGCCAGGAGCTCGGCCACTTCCGCATCGGTCGTCTGGCTGAAGTCCTCGTACCAGGCACCAACGGCCTGCATGTGCACCGGCCGGACGATGCAGATCTCCTCGTCCACCAGAGGGGCCAGGACCGCGAGCGGCTCTGGAGGCGCCACCGGGACGGCGAGGATGAGGCGGCGCGGGTGCTGCTCCCGGACAGCGATCAACGCCGCCCACATGGAAGCCCCGGTGGCCAACCCGTCGTCCACCACGACCACGGAACTGCCACCGAGGGAAGGGGCCGAGCCGTCAGATTGGTCGGCCCCGGCCCCGAAGCCGCCAGGACCGGGGCCCTGGGGCCCCGAGTGGTCGAGCCCGAACTTGTAGAGCCCAAACTGATATAGCTCAGCCTGGCGGGCCACCTTTTCCGCCGCCCGGGCAACCAGTTGATCGACCCGCTCGTCGCTCAGGCGCAGGGCGGCAATGACGTCATGGTTGAGGACCTTCACGCCACCCGGCGCCACCGCACCAATGGCCAGCTCCTCCCGCCCTGGAGCACCCACTTTGCTAACCGGCATGGCGACCAGGGGGGCGCCGATCCGGCGCGCCACCTCGGCCCCGACAGGGACCCCACCCCTCGGCAGGGCGACTACCACAGGTTGGGGGAGTTCGCCACAGAGGGCCACCTGCTCGCCGAGGGCCCGTCCGGCGTCGGACCGGTCAGCGAACAGGCCTTCGAACAAAGGCGCTCAGCCCCCCGCCTCTTGGTCGGTGTCCACCACCACCCGGCGATGGTCGTACGAGTCGTAGCGGACCGGGATCGTCCCTCCCACCTTGACCCGGGCTCGCTCCTCCGGGGTGGGAAAAGCCACGCGCGTGGTCACCTCGAACGGCTCCCCTTCCGCCGGCTGGACCTTCAAGGTCAGGCGGCTGCGAGTGACCGGCCCGAGCGTGCGCTCGTCCACCACCGACATCACCAGCGCCTGGGCCTGGGAGTTGAGCGGCCTCAGATCTCCGAAGGACTGGTCCTGCTCTGAGGGTGGCTGCGGTTCGCCGGGGCCGGCCGGTTGGGGCTGGGGCGTGCCTGGCTGGCGGTCCCGGCGCTCGCTCCGGTCCCGGGCCGGCCGCCGAGGCGCCTTGGTCGGCGATGATGCCGCTGAACCCGGATGGCCGGTACGAGCGGGGCGCGGCTGGCTGCCGCCGGAGCCGGTGCCCTGGAACGGGCCCTGGGCGTTTACAGCCAGGCTCAACACCCCGACCACCACTACCAGCATGATCGCCAATGCCAAGGCCGCTCCCACAGCTGGATCTTAGGGCACGCCAGAAGGTCGTTCGGCCCCACACCGTGACCGCCGTGAAGCGCCGTCGGACCGTTTTGTCGGAGAACTGGGGCCGGCAATTGTCGTTAGCGTTACCTTTGCCGCCCCACTACACAAATTGCGCCCCAGAAAACGACGTCGAAGTGAGCGGGCCACAGCCGGCCCGCCAGGAGCCTGCCCGGGCGGGCACGCCCGGCCGGCGCTAGCCGACGCTGCCCTCCATCTGGAGCTCGATCAGCCGGCTCCACTCGACGGCGTACTCCATCGGCAGGGTCCGGGTCACAGGCTCGATGAACCCGTTCACGATCATGCTCATGGCCTGTTGCTCCGAGAGGCCCCGGCTCATCAGGTAGAAGAGCTGGTCGTCGCCGACCTTCGAGATGGTCGCCTCGTGGCCCACCTGGGCGTCGTGCTCGCCGAACTCGATGTAGGGGTAGGTGTCCGAGCGGGACTTCTCGTCGAGCAGGAGGGCATCGCAGCGCACGAAGCTCTTGGACCGCTTGGCCCCTTCCTCGAACGCCACCAGCCCCCGGTACGAGGTGCGCCCGGCGTCCTTGGATATGGACTTGGAGACGATCGTCGACGTCGTCTCGGGGGCGGCGTGGACCATCTTGGCCCCCGCGTCCTGGTGCTGGCCGGCGCCGGCGTAGGCCACCGAGAGCACCTCGCCTGATGCCTTGGGCCCCATCAGGTACACCGATGGGTACTTCATGGTCAGCTGGGAGCCGATGTTGCCGTCGATCCACTCCATGTGGGCTTCGGCCTCGGCCCGGGCTCGCTTGGTGACCAGGTTGTACACGTTGTTGGACCAGTTTTGGATGGTCGTGTACGTGACCCGGCTCCCCTCCTTGCACACGATCTCGACCACGGCCGAGTGGAGCGAGTCGCTCGTGTAGACGGGCGCCGAACAACCCTCGATGTAATGGACCTGAGCGCCCTCGTCGGCGATGATGAGCGTCCGCTCGAACTGGCCCATGTTCTCAGCGTTTATCCGGAAATAGGCCTGGAGCGGCATGTCCACCTTGACCCCGGGGGGCACGTAAATGAACGACCCGCCCGACCACACCGCCGAGTTGAGGGCGGCGAACTTGTTGTCGTTGGGCGGGATTATCTTGCCGAAGTACTGCTTCACGATGTCCGGGTACTCGCGCAGAGCCGTGTCCATATCGCAGAACAGCACCCCCTGCCGGGCCAGCTCGTCCCGGTTGCGGTGGTAGACGACCTCTGATTCGTACTGGGCGGTGACGCCGGCGAGGTACTTCCGCTCGGCCTCCGGGATCCCCAGCTTGTCGTAGGTGGCCTTGACCGAGTCCGGCAGCTGGTCCCAGGCGCTGACCTGCTTCTCGATGGGCTTGATGTAGTAGTAGATGTCGTTGAAGTCGATCCCCGACAGGTCGCCGCCCCATGTCGGCATTGGCCGGCGCTCGAAGTACCGC
>JASHVH010000025.1 GCA_030039575.1 Acidimicrobiales bacterium
GAGCTACCGCATCATCGTGGCGCGCAGTGCGGCCCGCCAATTGGCAGAGCGCCTGCCCGAAGCCGTCGCTGCGGCGTGCGTGGAGTTCATCTTCGGGCCCCTGGCCGACGACCCCCACCAGGTCGGTGCCCCGTTACGGGAGCCGTATAAGGGCCTGTGGCGGGCGCGCCGGGGCGAGTATCGCGTGCGCTACCAGATAGACGACCACGACCGGACCGTGTACGTCCTGGACATCGACCACCGCCGGGATGCCTACCGAGGTTGAGGTCCGAAGGCCAAACAACGCCTCTATGCCCAGTGGGCGGAGCGCCGGTTGTGCAAGCGCCACAAGGACACACGCCGGCCAAGCCGTCGGCCAGCCCTGGTCTCTGCTTCGCCAGCTCGGCGAACGCCGCCCTCTAGCCCGCCGTGACCTGCCCAAGGCGGCGCCGTGGGCGCCGACAACCCGAGTAGGGACGGGCGGATCTGGGATCTGGCGCGTGAGGCCATGAACGAGGACACGCCCTCCCCAGGGTTCGCCCAAGGCCCTAGACAAGGTGGTGGCCAAGGTCTTCAGCCGGCCTGAGGGTTTCCGTCTCCTGTTGGGGACCCCCCGACTGGACGTGCCCCCGGTGCGGTGGGCCTATTCCGGTCCCGGCCAAGCACCCAGAGGCAGAGAACCCGTACTGCTACCGGCTCGACTACACGTAAGTTCTCGATGAACTCGGCCACCCCACGGACCAATGCGGACCCTGGGAGAACCCGCTTGGTGACCGGCCCGAGCATGCGGCGCTCGGTCGCGCACACCCATACCAGCGTGGGGACTTCGTGGGGCCATTAGGGCTTGGCAACCCGTGTCACCAGGTGGCAGCCACCGGCACGAAATGGCTCGTAAAATGTAGTTACATCCTTGTGACCAGGGATTGCGACCACCTTGCCCAAGGTGAGGGTCGCGGGTTCGAATCCCGTCGTCCGCTCGCAAAAGGGCAGGTCAGGGCCTATCTTGCCAGCTTCGTGCAACTTGGTTGTCCATGGTTGTCCATGGCCCTCACCCTTCTGAACAACAAGGCCTTCCGGTACGGAGTAGCAGCATGGCTGGCAGCATCCGCCTGAAAGATCATCGGCCGAATGTATGGGAACTGCGGATCTACGTGGGCCGGGACTCGACCGGACGAGTCCGGCATCGGCAAGCGACCTTCCATGGCTCCAGGCGCCAGGCCCGAACGAGAACTCGCTCGTTTGGTAGCCGAGCAGGAGGCGGATCCCGCCGCTGTGCCCGAGGACCCGGTCGCATGGGGACCGACGACCACGGTCAATGACGCCATGGCTGCTTGGCGCGAAAACGGGTGGGAAGATCCTTCGCCCAAGACTACCGGCCGCTACGAGAGCTGCTGTGAGCGTCGACCGACGCCGACGGGCCGGTTCTCGAGCAGACACCGCAGGTCGTGGCTCCCCTGACGCGATAGCGAGCCCGCTGTGGAGGCATAGCCCCGCCTGATTCGAAACCCGCAATTATCCCTCTAAATCGCGTCGCGCCTCATGGCGTTGCGCTTGAGCCGCTAGCTGCCCTCGGTTGCTGACGCCCAACTTATCGAACACGCTGCTCAAGTGGCTCTTGACAGTAGGAATGGAAATGAACAGGCGCTCTGCTATTTCGGCATTGGTCAGGTGCTGACCGACGAGGGACACGACTCTTTTTTCCGACTGGGTCAAGCTTTCCCAGCCAAACCGAGGCCGTGTGCGACTACCCCGTCCCCGGCCGGCATATTCGACGGCCTGATCGAACGCCAGCGCCCGTCCTTCACCCATCGACTGCTCGAAAAAGTCTTGTCCCAGGTTGGCTTGCAGCTCCGCCAGGACGGGTACCAGCTCTGCACCAGCGGGGACCGGTCGCACATAGCCCGTCACGTCCCGCTGGCGCTCGGCCGCCCCTACAAGCCGGACCGCTTCGTAGGGGCGCCCGAGGTCGGCGAGGGTAAGAGCTACTAGCTCCAACAACTCGATGGCGAATAGCAAGGAACCGGCGTCATACGCCAAGCGAAGCGCGTCACAGGCCAGGCCGTGCGCTCGCTGGGGCTCCCCTTCGACGCGGGCGAACCTGGCTTCGACTCGTAGCCTCGGAACCGCCGCAGGTTGTTGGCCCGATGGCGCCCGGGAAAGGAATTGGGCAAATAAGCGCTTGGCTGAGGGTACGTCGCCGCGGTATAGAGCTGACTCCACGAGTTCAGCCTGGATGCCCACGTGCGCGCCCGTGACTCCGAGCGTGACAGACGTTTTCGTGCACGCGCGCTCGAGCACCTCGTAACCTTCGTCGACTTGCCCCAACCAGACCATCGCCTTCCCCTTTACGGCCTCCGCGGCCGTCATGCTGAAGAGGTCGCCAGTCGCCAAAGCGGCGGCGCGGGCACGCTCAGCAGCTACAGGCGCGTCGTGGTCGGCCCGGTGGTAGCCGACCTCGCACCGAACGATCTCGGCCAGCACCGTTAGGATAGGGAAAGACTGCTCCTCGGCGAAGCGCAGCACGACATCGGCTTCGTCCAGGGCCCGCTGCAGTTGCCCGGCCCATATCGCCACCAGGGCCAGTTGAGCTCGGGCGCCCATGGCGCCCCAGGCCCAACCGGCACTTTCGGCCACCCGGAGCGCTTCCTCGGCCGCCGCCACGGCATCCCTGTGCCGGCTCAGCCACTTATAAACGCCGGACTTGTGCACCAACCCCAGCGCGACCAGGTCGTACTGGCCGAGCCCGCGGGCCAGGGGCAGGGCCTCGTCGAGAATGGTTATCGTACGCTCCGGCTCGCTCAGCGAGTGGACGACAGCCTCGAGGGTCAGGCCGCGGGCCAGCACCGTTTGGTCCCCGAGCGAACGCCCCAGGGCGGTCAGTTCCTCGGCCAGGTGCAGCGACGAGGCTGGGTCCAGCTCCGCCGAGCACTGCGCCGCCCAGTACAGAACTTCAGCTCGCTCCTGCTGGCGCAGTTCAGCCGCCAACAGTTGCCGGCAACGGCTCAAGGCCTCGACCCGCAGGCCGCGCGTGTAAAACAAGGCACCCACCGCGCCCATCAGCTGGGCGCCTCGGTGGAGCTGCTTTGACTGGACCGACCAGTCAAGTGCAGAACGAACGTTGTCCAGGTCGGCATCCAGGGTGCGGAGTGAGCCCGCCAGGTCGTTGGTCCAATGTTTCGGGCCGACAGTCTTGGCCAGTTCAGTGAAGTAATCGAGGTGACGGTCCCGCCAATGGGAACTGGCGCCGCACGCGTCAAGAGCGCCGGCGCAGTAGTCGCGCATCGTCTCGTGCAACCGGAAACGGTCCTGTTTGGGCAGGGCTTGGACAAGCGACTTTTCGACGAGGGACGTCAGCAACCCGAATACGTGGGCACGCTCGACCTCTTCGTCAGCGCAGACAGCCTCGGCACCGGCGAAGGTGAACCCCGGGGTGAAGACGGCCAAGCGGTGTAATAAGGCGCGCTCGTCGTCCGTCAGGAGGTTGCAGCTCCACTCGATCGAAGCCAACAGCGTCTTATGGCGGGCCGGGACAGTCCGTCCCGTCCCTGCGAGGACGCGAAAACCGTCCGAGAGCTCTCGGGCGATGGCGTCGACACTCATCATGCTGGCTCGGGCGGCGGCCAGCTCTACGGCCAAAGGGATGCCGTCCAGGCGTTCGCAGATGCTCGCCACGGCCAGGGCTTCGTCTTCTGTCAAGGAAAAGTCGGCGCGGTCCAGGCGAGCCCGCTCAATGAAAAGCGTTCCCGCCTCCGAGCGCTCGAGCGAACTCCTTGCGCCTGTGGCCGGGCGTTCCGGGAGCGACAGACCACCCACACTCACTACGACCTCACCAGGGACACCGAGACGCTCGCGCGAGGTGGCGAGTACCCGCACGCCCGGACAGTCCCGCAAGAGGAGATGAACCAGTGCGGCGCAGCCCTCGATCAGGTGCTCACAGTTATCGAGCAGGAGCAAGAGGTGGTGGTCGGACAGCTGCTCGGCCAATGCGCCAAGCGCCGGCCGGCCCCGGAGTTCTGCCAGCCCGAGGTTACTGCGAACGGCGTCGGGCACCAGAGCCGACTTGGACAGTCCGGACAAATCGACAAAGCAAATCGTGCCCGGACGGGCGGGCACGTCTTGATGCCCGACCTCTATAGCGAGACGGGTCTTACCGCACCCCCCGGGCCCGACGAGGCTGACGAGTCGGTGGGCGGAGAGCCGTCTGCCGACCAGCTCGATCGTGGAGCGACGTCCGATGAAGTTTGTCAGCTGGTTCGGCAGCGCTGCCATTGGCTTACCGGTCGTGTCCCCACCGACGCCGCGCACCTAACGGCGGCCGGTCGCCATCCAGCGCGAAAAGATCATACCTCACCACCCGTTCTTCCAACTTCCGTCGGATGTTTGTGCGGGCGTAGGCGCTGATTCTTGGAATACCCGGGCAAGTCGAACAGTGATCTCCATCAACCACTACGGGCCCTCTCGTGACCACAACTGTGCCAAGGAGAGATCGAAACAGTGACCAACAGAACTATTCCAGCCGAAAGAGCCGAGCACAAGCGCATCGCTGGGCTCAAAGCAGTCCTTCATCACAACCCTTCAGCGACGGGGGCTCGCCTACGGCGGCCACGCCAAGTCGTGCGCAGCCCTCGGCGTCAGTCCTGGTTGCTGGTCGCGAGTTCGGTCGTTTTACTGTCGGTGACCGGGGGTGGGCTACCCGGTCGTGTCACGACGCGGCTGGGCGCGGTCACGCGGCCCATGCCGCTCGACCCCGAGGGCTTGCGGGCGGGCGCCGCCTTCGGCACTTCGGTGGCCATAAACGGAAACCTCGCCGTGGTCGGTGGGCCCTTCCAGGCCGGGGGCCTGGCTTACGTGTACGCCCCGAAGAGCGGGGGTTGGCGGCAGACTGCCGAGTTGCGCGGGGAGGACACGCGTCCCGGTGACTTCTTCGGAGGCGCCATAGCGGTAAAGGGCCGAACCATTGTGGTCGGGGCCGACGTCCACGACGGCGCGACGGGCCGGGCGTACGTTTTCACCGAGGAGAGCGGAAGTTGGCGCCAGATCGCCGAACTGAAAAACACCGGCCCAGGACGCGCCAGCGGGTTTGGCTTGTCGGTTGCGGAAGGGGCGGGGACGATTGTGGTCAGCTCGGCCGGAGCAGCCGTGGTCTTCACCCGGGACCGCCGGGGCTGGCGGCAGGCTGCTCAGCTCCACCTCCAAGGCGCCAGCACAGACACCAGCTTCGGGTTTTCGGTCGCCGCTTCCGGCCCGCTCGTCGTGGTCGGCGACCCGGGGGCCACGGGCGGCGCGGGCCGGGCTTATGTGTTCGGCACCACTCGGCACGGCTGGCGCCAACTTGCCGAACTGGCGGGCTTGGACACCAAACCAGGCGACAACTTCGGCTTCTCCGTGGCGGCTGGCGCGGGCCGGGTCCTGGTCGGCGCTCCCTGGCATGGCGCCGGCGCCGCCTATGTGTTCAGCCCGGCCCACCAGCGCTGGCACCAAGTCGCCGAGATCACCGGCCCAGACAGTCGGGTGGGCGACCAGTTCGGCTCGAGCGTGGCCCTAGATGCCGGCCTGGCGGTGGTCGGCGCTCCCTCGCACCGTGCCGGCGCGGCCTACGTGTTCAGCCCCTCCCGCGAGGCCTGGCACGAAATCGCCGAGATCACCCCGCCCGGCGCCTCCCGCAGCGATTTCGGGATCGCCGAAGCCGTCTCCGGGGCCACTGTGGTGACCGGTGCAAACGCGTACCATAACGGAACCGGTGCCGCCTGGGTCACCAATGCGATATCAGGGCACGTCGCCTATGGGCGCTGAAGACAAACGGCACCCGGGAACCGGGAGGACCGAGCGCATTTCAACGGCGGCAGCTCCTCGAAAGCCCACTCCTCGCCCGCCGGCAGGACAGGTGCAGAAGAAACGAGCACCGGGACCACCACGATAGAAATACTGCCACGGGTTCTTCGGGCTCGCGATAATTGTTCTTGCATAGGGGTTTTCCTCCTCTGTCGCGAGGGTTTTGGCTTGTCACCCCCGAGTGTGCCAACACTCGGGCCCTCACGGCAGGGCGAGGAGCCCTTTTGCCTTCCGCTCCCATTTCCCACCGGGTCTGTCTCCCATTACGGCGCCGGCCCGCGGAGGGCCCGTCACGCAGGAGCTGCGAAGCGCTCCTTCATGACATCAGTTATCTTCAGTTCGGAAAGTAAAAGCCCTTGTAGGGGCGGGTGTTTTGCTGTGTGTACATGTCCTCGCCGCGACCATGATAAGAGCAATCAAGACCCCCGGGACGGGCGTCTCACTCCATTGTGGCGTCGCGGCAGTCCTGGCAGCGCCGTCGTCAAGGCCAAGCCCTCCGGGCGGCTTGCAGCCGCCTTGACAACGGCTCGGTGAAGACAGTGGCGTAGATAACGCGCACTCGCCCGGGCTAAAAGGCTCCCTCGTGTGCAGAGAAGACACCCGAAAGTGGACTGGAGATAACGACGGTTCTCGCGGCAGACCCGTTCAATTTGCTTAGGAAATGACGCTACATAATCGTCAGCACGTAACGCCAGAGATAATAATGCCCGTCCAAGCGTACTTGGCGCGCGTTGTCGCTCGCAGGTCGCTCCGCGCTTTGAGCCAGCCTCCGGCATAAGAGTGCAGGCTTTCCTTCCCCGGTTGCGGTCGACCCAGGTGCCGCGCCCGAGGTCAGTCTGCGGCTTTGCAAGCCAAGCGTTGGCATCAGCTTTGGTGGTGAACGTCGTTGGCGCGCTCAGCCAGGCCCCCTCGTAACGGTGGCGAGCTCGGTACCGGCCGGAGGGCAGCTTCTCAACGCTGCCGAACTGCCTCCCTGCTCCCGTTGGCCATCGAAGCGAGGGTAGCTGTTCATGGAACAACGTGGGACAGTGACCCGGCAAGCAGTGACACCGGGTGGCAGCAATCGGCAAGAACTGTCCTAGTGAGAGCCATTGCACCCCTATTGCGCAGCGACATGTTTTACCTTGCCAAGGTGAGGGTCGCGGCTTCGAATCCCGTCGTCCGCTCTCACTGCCCCTGACCCCACTTTGTGGACCACAGTTCTTGTCCCGGCACAAAAAGTTCTCGGTGGCCGTATCACGGGATTTCTCGGCGACCACCGCACCTGACTCCACCCGAAAGTCGTGGCGACGAAATGTTGCCAGTAGCCACCCGTCCCTCGCCTGCGGACGCGACCCGCCGTTCATCCCGAGGTGCGCCCGGGACGACGACGGAGGAACTCACGTAAGGCCGGCAGAGACCGGATGTCCTTTTCTCGACCGGCCGCCTCCTTGGAGCGCACAATGTCCTCGACACTGGCGGCAAGTGCGCGTTGGTTGCCGACCTGGATCTGTACGGCTTCCGGTAGTAGGTCAGCGTACCCGGCAGGTGTGGCCGCAGGGACGAACACAAGGTCAAAGTCGCCCGCCGAGCACGTCAAGTTGAGGATCTGTTTGACCGGCGAGGGAATTGGCATCGTGAGCGAATGGCAGGCCTTCCTCGACCTCGACGACACGGACCCGAGCACCGAGCTCATCCAGGGCGTCGGAGAGCCGCCGAAGGTTCTCAGTATCCCTCTTTGGGGTTAGGTCGATGTCGAACGTGGCGTCCACCTCCGCTCCCTGCGCGATAGCGGCGAAGGCGCCGACCACGACGTACTCGACGCCGTGGCGATTGAGTACAGCCAGGATGTCCTCGGCGGCAAGTGCTCGGCGCTTCACCGTGTCCGGACGTTGGCCGCGAGCTGGGCCACATTGCGACGGTGCCGGTTCTCCGCGAGCACTTGCTCTCGGTGGCCGCGTTTGGCCTGGCGACGCTCAAGGACCTTGTCGTGGTCATCCAGTGGTGCGAGGTGGAACCGCAGTTCGACCCCGGCGCCAGCCAGGATCTTCTGCAGCGTTGGGATCGACGGCTCTCTTTTGCCGCTCTCGATCCGGGCCACCTCCGACTGCGACACGCCC
>JASHVH010000300.1 GCA_030039575.1 Acidimicrobiales bacterium
GGCTGGTAGCCACGATTTTACCCGCCATCAGCGCCAGGAGCAGCCACAGGACGATGTGCCCGGCGATGGCCTGGTCCATAACGGGGTAACCCACCCCGTACATTTGGGGGAGCGCGAACAATAGGGCACCGAGAGCTATCCCCCCGACGGCCGGCCTGGCCCACTCAGGCCGCCCTTTCCACAGTTTGTCAATCAAGTCTTCGAGTTTGTAGAGGAGGGTCTGGAACCCGTAACCGACCAGGCCCGCGGCGAGCCCGAGCAGCGCGACGAGTAAGTAGGTGTAATCGTGGCTTATCGAGAGGTCGTGCGGCACGCCGCTGAAGAATGGCGCGGGCCCGAAAAACGCCCGGCTGACCAGGTCGGCGGTGACGGCCGAGAGGCCGGTGGCAATGAGGGCGTCCAGCGAAAACTCACGGAGGATGATCTCGAAGCCGAAGAACAGCCCGGTAATCGGGGCGTTGAAAGTTGCCGCGATACCGCCGGCCGCTCCGCACGCCACTATGACCCGCAGGCGCGTTTCGGGCACGCGCACCAGTTGCCCAAAGCTGGACGCCAAAGCCGACCCGATCTGGACGATCGGCCCCTCGCGGCCGACTGAGCCGCCCGTCCCGATGCAAAGTGCGGAAGCGAAGGCTTTCACGAGGCTTACCTGTGGGCGGATGCGTCCCCCGTTCTCGGACTCGGCCAGCATCACCTCGGGTACCCCGTGACCGCGTGCTTCGGGGGCGAAGCGCTGGACAATGGGGCCGTAGACCAGGCCGCCGATAACCGGGATAACAAGCAGGAACCACGGGCCCAGCCAGGGGAGGTTCAGGCTCTCAACCCGGCCTTGCTGGCCAAACTGCTCGTGACCGGTCGCCAGCCACGTAAAGCCATAGACGAGCCACCGGAACCCGACGGCCCCGAGCCCGGCGCCAACTCCGACTACGACGGCTATGACCACCAGACCGAGCCGCGTCCGCCTCAGCCACTCCGCCACCCTTCGAGCGGGAGATTTGGTCGCAGGTTGGCCTTCACCGCCCGGCGCCTGGCGGTCGGTCAGGCCTGAGCTTCGGCTAGAGGGCCTCGTCAAGGCGTCGCTGCCGCAGTGGCTGGCCGAAGATGACCCCCTCCGCTCTCCCGTTCCTTCCAGCCCGGTCTGGAGAGTTGACATCCGTTGCACAATAAGATCATTGTACTATGCAACAAATGGTTCTGTCAGCTACCGTCTCCGGTACCAGTGCTGAGGCGCCACCCGAGGGACCACTCCTGCTCCGGGACCTCGCCGGCAGCAGCGGCGAAGGCGCGCAGGGCCGTCAGCACCGGCGACCGGTCCTCGTCGGGTAAACGCGCCAGGATCCTTTTCAGCTCGGCACGCCGTTGGCGGGTCACGTCCTGCACGAGCTCACGTCCGGCGGGCGCCAGGGAGATTTTCACTGTCCGCCGGTCGGCGTTAGCCCGCCGGCGGTAAGCCAGGCCTTTGCGCACCAGCCGGTCGCACATCCTGGTGACCGTCGAGGGGTCGACTCCGAGCACGGCGGCCAGGTCAGCTACGCGCTGCGGGCCTCTGGCGGCCAATTCCACGAGCACCCGGTACTGCACCAATGTCACGTCCTCGGCCACATTGACGAGTGAGCGAGCGGCGACAGCGACGAGCGCACGGCTCGCCGCCAGGACGGCATCGACCAGCTCCTCGCCCGCTTCGACTGGTTGCCGCGTCTTGGACACCCCGGTGGCCACGAGCCCCACTTTATTTCGCCCGAGATGCTTGTAGTGTGCAAATATTAGAGTGTTCAGCTCAGCGGCCGTGGACGTTTAAGCCGGGCGCCACCGATTACCCTCTGGGCCACAGTTTCGGGCAGAGTGCAACCACCAGGCAGCAACCGACCGACTGGAGGCGCAAGGACATGAGGGAGCCCGAGACCACGCTCGACCCCCGCTATAGCGACCCCGCCGCGGTCGCGACGCCATGGGCGGTTACCCGGGCCGCGCTCGAGGCAACCGAGCTCGCCTGGCTCGTCACCGTGCGCCCGGACGGCCGGCCGCATGCCACTCCGGTCGTCCCGGTGTGGGCCGACGACGCGCTCCACTTCACCACGGGGGAAAGGGAGCAGAAGGCAGCGAACCTGCGGGCGGACGACCGGGTGCTGCTCCAGACCGGCCGGCTCGACTGGGAGAGCGGGATCGACGTTGCCGTCGAGGGCCGAGCGGCACTGGCCCACGACCCGGCGGCGCTTGTTCGGCTGGCAGCCGCGTGGCGACAACGCTGGGGAGGCCGCTGGGCCTTCGAGGCCCGAGGCGACCACCTCGACCACCCCGGAGGCTTTCCGGTGGTGACTTACACGGTGCGTCCCGAGCGAGCCCTTGCCTTCGCCGAGGGTACGTTCAGCCATACCCTGTACCGTTTCCACGACGCCTGAGCACTGAGACGGCAACGGGCGGGTTGCTGTTCGTTCCCGGGCCATCCCGGGGAGCGGCGGCGCGGCGAGGCTGGTAGCTGAGGCTCGACGTGCCGGCAGGTGTCATGATTTGGGGCATGGTCGTCTCTGACCCGAAGGAAGACCTCCTTCGCTACTTGCGGCGCGGCCGCCGTGCTCTGCTCGGGAAGCTCGACGGGCTCTCGCCCTACGACGCGCGCCGGCCGATGACCCCAACCGCGACCAACCTCGTGGGCCTCGTGAAGCACGTCGCAGGCGTGCAGGCGGGCTACTTCGGCGTCACGTTCGGCCGCCCGTTCGTCGAACCGCTTCCTTGGGAGACCGAGGGGGCGGCTATGGATGACGATATGTGGGCAAGGGCCGATGAACCGCTAGAGGACATCCTTGGCTTGTTCGGGCGAAGCAGCGCTCACGCTGACGCCACGATCGAGGCGCTGCCGCTCGACGCCATCGGACGTGTGCCCTGGTGGCCCGAGGAACACAGCGAGGTAACCCTTCACCGCGTCCTCGTGCACATGACTACGGAAGTGGACCGCCACGCCGGCCAGGCAGACATCATCCGGGAGCTGATCGACGGCACGGCCGGCCTCACAGGGCCCGGGAGCAACATGCCCGAGCGCAACGCGTCAGAGTGGGAGACCTACCGCTCCAAGGTCGAGGCGGCGGCTCGCGCCGCGACGAGCTGACCGTTGCGCCAGAAGCCCGAGCCGCACCCCCCGGCGCCAGGCCTTATGTCAGGGCGCTAGCCGGTCAGGGCTGCCGTTCGCCCCCGCTGGTTTGGTTGAGGACGGCGGATCAGCCATGCTGTTCCCGATGACCACCGCGTCACCGGCCGACGCCGGGCCCGGGCCAAGGGCCGACCGCGAGTTCGGCTGGCAGGACATGTTCGTCGGCCCCGATGCCGACCCGCGCGGGATCGGAGGCATCTTTGTCCATCACGGTGACGAACGCACCGTGCTCGCCGGGTACCTGCACGATTACCGGCTTACGTTAGAGCTCAAGTGCGCCGGCCTCGGCGCCCAGGCATTGGCCTGCCGCTCGGTCCAACCCTCCGACCTCTCGTTGCTCGGGCTGGTGCGCCACCTCTCGGACGCCGAACGGTACTGGTTCCGGCAGGTGATGGCCGGGGAGGACGCCCCGGCCCGCTACCGGGCCGGCGCCGGCGACGACCATGACCGCGCCTTCAGCGACGCCGTCGGCGACCCAGCTGCTGTCGCCCTGGCCTGGGACAACTGGAGGGACGAGGTTTCCTTCGCCGAGCGTTTCGTCGGCGAAGTCACAGACTTGGGCCTGACCAAGCCCTACGTCGGCCGGGCCGGCCACCATGGGCATGTGTCCCTGCGAGAGGTGATGGTCCACATGATCGAGGAGTACGCCCGCCATATCGGCCACGCCGACCTGTTACGCGAGCGGATAGACGGAAGGGTGGGGCTGTAACCGTCGCTGGCGCCTAACCGCCTCGGGCCCGGGGCACCGAAGCCTTTGGCTTGACCCCGTAATTGCGGAGCCCGCTTTCCAACAACTCGACCGCTTTTTCCCCTTCGACCCGTAACCCTCTGGCCAGACGACGGAGGTCGGGCTGGTCCTCGCCAACGTGGCGGCGTACATAGTCGATGAGCGCAGCGTGCAGACCGATAAGCGTGGCCGCCACCACCCTTGGCCGGATGTCGTCAGGACCGGAACCAGTCTCGCCCGCCACCAGAGCCGTCAGCCAGTCGGTGTAGCGGGCAAAGATTTGGCGCTCGCGAGCGATCAGAGCCGGGCTGGTCGCGATCATACGGGTGGCTTCCAAGAGGGCCTGCGCCGAGGCTTCGTCCCGGGCGGCGAGGAACCCTCGCGGCGTGGTAGCGAACCGCCCAAACGCTTCGAGGATACTTTCGCCAGGGGCGCGGTCGCGGACGGCGGTCAAGAGCGCCTCTTCGAAGGCTTCCATACCGTAGTAGACCAGGTCTTCCTTGGTCGGGAAATAGTTGTACACCGTCGCTTCGGAAACGTCGGCGGCGCGGGCAACCTCGCTGACACTGACGGCGTCGAAACCGCGCTCAACAAACAGTGCCCTTGCGGTTTGGGCGATGAGCAAACGAGTCTGCTGCTTCTTGCGCTCCCGCAGCCCTGGCTCCTGTCCCACAGCTTCAGCTTACTATAAAATTCTTGACAATCAAATATTAGAGCTACTATAGTTATCGTGTGGCTCTAAACGAGATGTGGGTCGGGTAATCGGCATGGGCTCTGACTTGCAAGGCCAAATCGCACTGGTGACGGGCAGCTCGCGAGGTATCGGGGCGGCCATCGCCAAGCTTTTCGCGGCTAACGGTGCAGCCGTAGCAGTTCATGGCCGGGACGCCGGCGCAGTCGCAGCGATCACCGCACAAATCAACCAGTCCGGCGGCCGAGCGACGCCCCTGCTGGCCGACCTCACTTCGTACGACGAAGTGGAGGACATGCGGGCCTCGGTCGAAGAGGATCTCGGGCCGGTCGACGTCCTGGTCGCAAACGCGGGCGGGAGCACCGTGCGCCCGGGGCCGGTGGAGGACATTTCCGAGGACGATTGGCGTCTCTCCCTGGACACCAACCTCACCTCTATTTTCTTCACCATAAAGGCGTTCCTGCCCGGTATGAAACAACGCGGCCGGGGGACGATCATAACGATGTCGTCAGCGGCGGCCCGGCGCCCCACGGCCCAATCCCCGGCAACCTACACAGCAGCCAAAGCCGGGGTCGAGGTGCTCACCAAGCAGGTGGCCATCCAGGCGGGGCCGTACGGCGTCCGGGCCAATTGCGTCGCCCCCGAGACCATTCTCACCGAGCGTAACCGGCAAATGATCCCAGAAGCGGTGCAGGAACAGCTTCGCCTCAGCCATCCTGTCCAACGTCTGGGCACACCCGACGACGTGGCCCGTGCCGCTCTTTTCCTGGCCTCCGAACAATCAGGGTGGGTGAGCGGGGTGACGCTGGATATTGCCGGTGGCTCCGTCCTCGTCTGACCTGGCTGCGAACCCGGGCACCAACAGCTTGCCGCCGACGGGTCAGCGGCGTTTGCCGGCGGCCGGGCCAGACAGATGGCGGGGTGCGAAGTACTGCTCCACGGCTCGCTCAATGCCCGAGGCGATGGCTTCCTGTCCCGTTTTGCTGGCCGCGATAGAGGCTTCGAAGGGGTCAGTGACGTAGAGCGGCTCGATCAGCGCCCCCGGCATAGTACTTGGGGTGTCAAACCAGCCACGGTCTGCCGGCCCCAAGAGCAAGAGGTGCCCGTAAGCGGCAGAGGCCTGGTCGAGCGCCGGCCCACCCAGGGTCAAATCAGAGGTTACGCCGTCATTTGGCACGCCCCAGCCGTGAACGTTGAGCGCGGACAGGACGTCGCCCTGGACAAGTCTCGCCAATCGTATGTTCGCCGGCCAGAACGGCCGCGCCTGGTCGTAGGCCGTGAGGCAACCGGCGTTCAGTTGGCTGTAGCCGGCGTCGAAGTAGATCCCGACCAGCACGTCGGCCTTAGCCAGGTCTGCGCACTCGTCCCTTGCCGCAATGTCGTCGTGCACCCCTTGCGCGCTCAAAAACGGGCCTGCGAAGTCTTTCGGCCCGAGCCGGCCCACCGATGAGTCCCTAGTTCGCGATACGACCACCGAGAAGCCGTCCGCCCTCAACAATGCAGCCGCGTCGAGTTCCACCGGGAGCGTCAAGTCAGCCTCGTAAACGGTTTGCCCGGTCTCTGTCTCTCCCACCGCGCCCGGGTCCACGCCCCCGTGACCGGCATCGAGGAACACAGTCAGGTCACGGTCGCCAGAAGTGGGGGGGAACCGGACGCACGCCCCCGCTTGGAACAACCTTGGGTCGATGGCGGTACCGCCGGCCGGCCCACCCGGCCGGTGGGCACCCGCGGTTGGCCCCACGGCGGCAGAAACCATCAAGGCGGCGAAGGCGACCACCTCGGCGGTTGCCACAGTCGGATCCTGGGCGCTCTACCTTACGCGAACCTGAAAACGGGCCTTGTCTTTGGGTAGGGAGAGAGTATGGCGCCCTGTGCGGGCATGAGCGGCGGGGCGGCCAGAAGGCTCAGGCCTCGGACAATGCGTGCACTCGGGCTGGTCGCGCTGCTGTGCGTCACCGTGGTGACACCCACGCCGGCAGCCATTGCAGGCCCGGTCGCCGCCGTTGCCACGACCACGACCACGACCACCACCATCGGCAGCGTAACCAGGGCCGCGCCGGTGACGTTATCGGGGTCGATCTCGTACGGCTTCGCCTATTCGGTGGCGGGGAACTGTCCGGGCTGCCGGACCTCGGAGAGCCTCAGCGTAATTATGGCCGTGGCGGGCGGCGCCATCAGCGGCCGCGCCACAAGTCCTGGCCCTGATTGGGACAACCCGGACGTGTACCACTGCGTGCTGGCCTCCCGCACCGGGAGCAAATGTTTTTGGGTGCCATTGACGGTCGAGACCGCCTCCGTTCGCTACCACTTCGCCACGCAGGTAGCCCAAAACGGCTGCCGGACCGACGCGTCTGCTACGGGCAGTTACAAGGCGGCTTCGACACCGTCGCCCCTGGGGCTGGACATTGTCTTCAACCCGGGCCCCACCGGCGGGGCAGTGAGCACGCCGCCTGGACTGGTCCCGGTGGGCGCCTTCAGCTTGTCGAGCTTGCCTCCAGCCGAGAGTTACAGGGCGACAGGCGATGTTGCTATCCAACTGGCGATGACTTATACGAACCGGGCGAGAGCCATCGCGTGCGGCATCAAATTGCCAACAAACCTCTGGGACATCCCGATCGGGTTCGCCGGCCGGTACCGGGCCGGTGAAACGACGACGAGCGGGGCCACGAACTACCAGGGCCTCGGCGCACCACGACTGTCGTGGCACCTCCAGGTCAAAGAAACCGGCCTGGAGATTACGAGCCCTATAGCCGGCGCCACTATTGCCCTTACCGACGGTCATTACTTCTCACCCCAGCCCGGGCCGGACCAAAGTGCACCAACGAGCCGGCAACTCACGGTTAAGGGGGTCGATACCTCGCTCGGTGCGACGGTCGTGCACATCGGGAGTGCCTCGGCGCGGGTCACCCCGGACGGGGCCTGGGCCCTTCGCGTCCCGGTGATTGCACCGGGGCCAAAGACACTGACGGCCGACGACAATGTCGGCGCCACCGCGGACGAGCACCTCAGATTAATCGACCTGGTCATCGACCCGCCGGCCGAGGGGGCGGTCCTCCCCATCACCGCCGCCCCGGCCATGCCGGACCTCGGCGCCGTAGCTACAGTGCAGGGTTTCCCGGGGAGCAGCTCGGCCATCACTTTCAATTGGTCCCTGACCACAAGGGGCGAGTACCGGGACCGTTGCGGCCATAACCCGAACGCCCTCTGCGGGCAGTGGTACCCCTACGACGACGAGGTTGCTTCGGGGGCCACGACGGGCAGTACCCCGTGGGAGGGGGATTTCTCAGCCATTGAAGGCGGGTTCGGTCGCCTGAGCGCGTCCGCTGACATCCCCGGCGTACTGGACGAGCCCGTGCAGTCAGAGCCGAGGTGGGTAGACATCACGGGTACAAACCCGAGCGCTGCCGAGGTCGAGGCCTATGTCTCGGCCCAGGACCCGGCGAATGCCTCAGTAGAGGACGAGATATTCTGCCACGAGAGCGGGTTCACGCAGTTCCGTCCCTCCCCCGAACCTCGCGAACCCGCAACCACCACGGTGCCCCACGACATCGCGCCGAACCCGGGCCCGCTCCGGCCGCTGTACGGCGCCATGTTCGCCGGGATCGGCATAGCCCAAAAAGACCCGGCCAGTTTTCCTACCGAGCAGTGGGACTGGCACGCCAACGTAAACGCCGGGATCGCCGTGTACCAGGAAGACTTGGCCGCCGCACCAGAGTGGCGGCAGACCGAACAGGGACGACTAAGCGGCCAACTTACTGCAGTGCTTGAAGTCGTGAACCGTGCAAGGGCGCACCGAAAGCTGAAAGCGGCGAAGATGGCGCCCGCCAAGGTACCTCCGCTTACGCCCGCCCAGCTCAAGCGCGAAGCCATCCGCCTGTACAACGGGGAGAACGAGTACCACTTCAATCTCCAGTACGTCGTCTCTGCCAACCATTTAATGGTGAAAACGGTGGGTACGGGCAAATGGGCCGAGGGCGCCGGCGAGTGGCAGGGCATGGCTGCGTGGCAGGCCGCCGGCGGGCCTCTGGTGGCCAGGAAGTGGATCCCGGCCCAGGACCCGGGGTACGTCACGCTCGTGACCGCGTGCCACTCATGACGAGCAGCCCCATCGTCAAGCGGCCGGGCGGCGGATCTCCAGCATGTAGCAGCCGAAAACGACGTTGCGGGTGTGTATGTACTCGACCTTTTCGTTGGCGAGAAGGTCTGCTATAACCGCCTCGACGTCCTCGCTTGGTTCGGCCAAGTGGCCGCCGAGGATGTTCCCGCCGGTGTCATAGCATCGAAAAACCTGCTGCCGGCCACGGAACTCAACGGGGTACCGGTCGGGCCACGGGTAGCCGCCGCAGTTTTCCGCGTGGACGAACACCGGTCCGGTCTCTGCATATGGGCTTGGTTTGTTGAACGGATGGTAGGCGATGAGGAGCAACCGTTCGCCGGGCCCGGCAATGCGGAGGCAGCATCGGACGGGTTCCCCGCCTTCTGCTGCCCGCGGCGGGAACACGTGGTTGCCTCCGTCGTCGATACCAGAACACCGGACCGCTTCGAGCCGCCCCGGTGAAAGCGCCTCGATGCGGAAGGTCGCCGATTGAGCCTTTGGGCCAATTGTCATTGCCATGGGGCTCAAACTAAGCCGCGGGCGTTCGGTGTTCTGGCGGTTTTCGGACATCTCGTTCGGGGCGGCCGTCCTCGGCGAGCTCCCGCAGGCGGCGTCTGGTCCTTCGAACAACCTTTACGCGACACTGACGAGGACATGACCAGGGCCCTCGGCTACGTAGAGGTGGAGCGATGACGATACCGACGGGCCCAGGCCCGCTGGCGCTGGTCGGCTCAGGAGAATACCTGCCCGAAATGGCAGACGTCGAGGCCGGGTTGCTGGCGGGGCGGCCGCCGCGCTACGTACAGCTGGCCACCGCGGCCGTTCCTGATGGGCCGGACGTGGTAGAACGCTGGCACAACCTCGGGATGGCGCAGGCGGACCGCCTAGGTGTGGAACCGGTCGTGGTCCCCGTCGCAGACCGCGCCGATGCCGACGACCCGGTAATGGCGGCGAAAATCGCCGGGGCCGGGTTGGTCTACCTTTCGGGTGGCGACCCGGCCTACCTGGCGGGCACGTTGCGAGGCACGGCCGTGTGGACAGGGATAGTCGCCGCCTGGCGCGACGGCGCCGCCCTGGCGGGGTGCAGCGCCGGCGCCATCGCACTGACTTCATGGGTACCGCCGCTCCGCAACCCCGGCCAAGTCGGCACGGAGGGGCTGGGTCTTCTGCCCCACATGCGGGTCATCCCCCATTTCGACACGTTCGCGGCCCGGGCACCGGACCTGGTGAACCGTTTCTTGCTGCCTTACGACCCGGCCGTGACGGTGGTCGGGGTCGAAGAGAAGACTGCGCTCGTCGGCGGGCCGCAACGTTGGACGGTGCAAGGTCACCAGTCGGTTTGGCGCCTCACCCCTGACGGCCGCGAGCGTCTGGGTGCAGGCCAGACGTTGACCACCAGCCCGAGACCCGAAGCGTGAGAGGCCGGTATGACGGGCAATTA
>JASHVH010000301.1 GCA_030039575.1 Acidimicrobiales bacterium
GGGGGAAAGTGCCAGTGGACTTGGCCGCCGCCTCGGCTCACATCGTCGCGGTGGCCCTCGACACCCCGTTCGTCCCCGCTTATCAGTCGTAAGCTATTTCCGGCGGCCCTGATCGGACGTCGTCGCATTTGATCTTTGCCCAATTAGCCCCTTAGCCGCCGACGGCGGCGCGCAGGGTCTGAAGTTCCGCTACGAGCCGGTCAAAAGGGTAGTACGCCTGAATACCACTCGGGTTCGGGACCACCCATAGCTGTGCGCCATTGAACCTCTCTGACTGGCGTCCAATTCTGGCCGCACGATTATTGAAGCCCGTCCGGTACGCATCGAGGCCGAGAACGGCGACGGCACGAGGCTGCCAGCGCCCGACTTTGCGCTCCAGGCCGACAACACCCCGGCGCAGCTGCGCGGTGGTGACCTCAGCCGCCGACCTGGTCGCGGTGGGGACGAGGTTTGTAATCCCGATCCCGACATTCAGCAATTGGCGATCGTCATAAGGAGAAAGGGCGTCTTCGGTAAAGCCTGACGCGGCCAATGCCTTCCAAAAGCGGTTGCCGGGACGAGCAAAATGGTGGCCTACAGCACCGGACCACAGCCCCGGGTTGATACCGGAGAACAGGACCCGCAGCCGGGGGCCAATGACGTCCGGGACGGTGCGGCCGGCCGCCGCCGCTAGATCCTCTGGAGTTGGGCGGCGCTCGGGGCCCCTGACCAAATCTTCCCCTTTTCCCTGTGCCGGTTGCAGTCGTGTTGGCCAGCTCCGAACTTGCGACGGCGAGCGGCTCACTTGCTACCCTAAGCGGGTAATGACCACGATCGTGATCGGAGTGGACGGCACGCCGGCGGCCACCCAAGCCACAGAGGTTGGCGTGGCGCTGGCGGCCACCATGGACGCCAAGGTCATATTTATCCACTTCTCGCCCTTGGCGGAAAAGCTGTTCGAAGAGGACCCGGAGAACGGGCCCTCGCAACAGAGGCTGGAAGAAGCCGACCCGGTCCTCGCCGAGGCGGCCAAAGCGGCCAAAGCCCGGGGGGTGGCCGCCGAGCTGAGGATCCAGGACGAGCACCGGCCCGGGATGATCGCCGCTGACCTGGCCGGCTTGGCGGAAGGCGCTGACGCGGCGTTGGTCGTGGTAGGCAACCGGGGCCGCAGCGAGGTGGCTGACGTCGTGCTCGGGAGCGTGTCCCACGAGTTGCTGCGGATGTCCAGCACGCCCGTCGTGGTCGTACATGCGGGCAAGGAAAAGGGATAAGTACCTGTCATGGACGACAAGGCCCAGCCGGTGGTCGTCGTCGGCATCGACGGGTCGCAGGCGTCGTCCAAAGCACTGGCCTGGGCCGCCGAAGAGGCCCGTATGAGAGGAGCGGTCCTCCGGGTGGTGCACGCCTACCGGGTGCCGAGGTTGAGCAGTGAAGACTACCTGGAGGCCAGCACCCCGGTCGAAGGGCCCGGGCTAAGTGCCTGGGACGAGAAAGCGTACGAGTCGTTCCGCTCGCAAGTCGTAAGCGAGTCAGGCGATGTACGGAGCGGTACGGAGGACTCGGTGGCCGCTCAGGTCAGCACCGTTCTGGGGGACTCGCCGGACGTCCCGGTGGAACATGTCGTCACTGAAGGCCGGGCCGCCCAGGTCATCCTCGAGGCGGCCGAGGACGCCGACCTGGTCGTGGTCGGGTCGCGCGGGCGAGGCGGGTTCACTGGACTGCTCCTGGGCTCTGTCAGCACCCAGGTCACCCACCACGCTCACTGCCCGGTAACGGTTGTGCGTTCTTGACGGGGGCCCCGGGCCCCGTTCATCGGCCGACCGATGATGCCGGAGGCGGGCCGGCGTTATACGGCCACCCCGAAGTTTCGCCCCCGAGGCATGGACGGGACGGGCTATAGGGTGCCGCCTTGGGATGGGGCAGTCTCCGGCCTCGGCTAGACCGCCGAATAACCGCCGTCCACGGGCACTACTACGCCTGTCACGAACCCGGCGGCCCTCGATGCCAGCCATATCACCGGTCCGACGACGTCGGAAGGCTCACCCCAGCGCCCGGCCGGTGTCCGGCTGACGATACGACGGACGGCCTCCGGATCTTGCTGCAACGGGTACGTCATGTCCGTCCGGATCCAGCCGGGAGCAACGGCGTTGACCCTCACGTGGGGCGCAAAGGAAGCGGCGAGTGATTTCGTCAACTGCGCTACGGCTGCTTTGCTCGCACCATACCCAGGCGCATGCGGGGAGGCAAAGAAACTGTGCATCGACGCCACGTTGACGATCGCACCCCGGGCCGCGGTGAGCAGTTCGCGCGCGGCGACGCAGCTGTGCATCGTCCCGACCAGGTTCACGTCAAGGACCCGGCGGAAAACGTCCATCTCGTACTCGTCACCCCGCCGGATCACCCCGGCGCAATTCACCAGGACATCCAGCCGCTCCTGCGAGGTGAAGAAATTATCTATCTCCGAAGCCGCAGTTACGTCGAGCTGGACCACGTCGGCTGCCTGCACCACGGCGTCGGCTACATCGGGGCCGAGCAGACCGGCCGCCGTCACTTGAGCCCCGACTGAAGCGAAGCCGCTAACAATAGCGGCGCCGATGCCGGTGGTACCGCCGGTCACCACCACCCGCCGGCCGGAAAAGGCGTCACGACGGAACTCAGCGTCCACAGCCGCCCCTAAACTGGGAAAGACCGAATCGGGAAAGACCGAATTGGGAAAAAGAGGTGCGCGTAGCCTCGAGGCCGCGCTTCACCGCCAGCCCCAGCCGGGCACAGCCGGGCGTGGAGGGTGGGCTAGAGGCCAATGTCCTCGTTCCACAGCTCCGCGTGATCGGCGATAAAAGCGCCGAGTAGCTCGACGCATATCGGGTCGTCCAATAACACGACCTCGACGCCGAGGCCGGCCAGCCACTCGTGACCACCCGTAAAGTTCGTCGATTCGCCGATCACAACCGCGCCGATGCCGAACTGTCGCACGAGCCCACTGCAGTACCAGCAGGGAGAAAGTGTTGTGACCATGACCGTGTCGCGATAGTGGCGCCGCCGGCCGGCGTCACGGAAGGCACTGGTCTCGGCGTGGGTAGAGGCGTCGCCGTCCTGGACGCGTCGGTTGCGGCCTCGGCCCAGGAGGTGCCCGGACCTATCGAAAAGGGCAGCACCAATGGGTATACCGCCTTCGTCCAAGCCGAGCCGGGCCTCTTCGATCGCAACCGACAGCATGGCGACGGCCTCATCCGGCGTTATCGGGTGGGCGGGGGGAGCCAAGGCAATCGGGCGCGTATTTCGTCCATGTGACCGATCGTACTTCCACGCCACAAGGTGGCCCGCTGACCGGCCGAAGGTAAAGGGCCAAAGGTAAATGGCCGAAGGTAAATGGCCGAAGGTAAATGGCCGGAGGTGGCCGGCGGGAACTGGCGGCCGAAGGAGACAGCTGAAGGTAGCTGCCGGCGCACCGGGCTACGTCGGAAATCAAAAGGCGGAGTGCTCCCCATCGTGTTAGACCCCTGGGGGTGATAGCACTGCTCAACTGCAGAGCCGCCACCCCTGATGACGCCGTCCCGATTGCCCGTCTGCACGCCGACAGCTGGCGCCGGCACTACCGGGGAGCGTACTCGGACGCCTATCTGGACGGCGACGTGTTCGAGGACCGCCGCAGCCTGTGGGCCGAACGGCTCGGACAGGCTGACGATGACTACTTCACAATCGTCGCCGACCATGGAGACGAGCTGGTCGGCTTCGCTCATACCGTCCTCGACGCTGACGCCGAACAGGGCGCCCTGCTGGACAACCTTCACGTCCGTTTTGACCTGAAGCGCCACGGGGTGGGCAGAGCCCTCATGACCGAAACGGCGCAGGTGCTGAGGCAACGCCGGCCGTCGAGCGGCCTGTACCTTTGGGTGTTGAAGCAGAACACGGCGGCTCAGGCCTTCTACTCTTCGATCGGTGGGGTCGTCGTCGGGGCAAGGCTGGGTGGCCCGTTCCCCGGTGGCGGGAGAGCACCGGTTTTACGCTACGGATGGCCAGACCTCTCGGCACTGGTAGGGCTGCTATGACCCGATAGCCGTCTGCACGAAAAGGCCTCAGGAACTGGGCCGGTTTGCCCGATTGAGGCGCCTCGGTCCCTTTCCATTGCACCCCTCCCGTGTTGTCGGGACGGAGTGCGTCAGCCGTCGGGCCGTCCCGCCTGCGGGTCCGCTGGGTGCCTCCTTGTGACCGGTCTCTGGTGGTAGTTGGTCATGCCACACCGAGCGCACCGCTTGAACTGTTCAGCCAGTGCATCCTGCTGGCCCACGTCCTGATCGAAGGTGCTGACGGCGTTGTCGATGTAATAACGCTGAGGACCACCACCGCGCAAGCCACGAATGTTCGGACGCGCCATAAACTGCGCTTCCTTGCGGGTGAGCACCCATTTGTAGCCGCAGTTAGTGCAGGTCCGCTCGTAGTACCGATGCAGCGCAAGCACCAGCATTCAACGTGCACCCTCGATGGCCAGGATGATGACGGACACGAGCATCCCATAACGTGCCAGACTGGCCGCCTCTGCCGGCGAGGCCGTCAGGTGGGCTGCTTCCCGCACCAGTTACCAGCCCCGGTCGACCCACTCCTGGAGGTGGGGTGACTCGGTCCCGACCGTCGTGTCGGCCCCATGGCCGGGCAT
>JASHVH010000302.1 GCA_030039575.1 Acidimicrobiales bacterium
CGCTACCCCGTTCCCGCCATTCAAAAACTGGTCGACGAGGTTCTTCCCCGGCACGACGGACAGGTCCCCGTTGCAGACGGTTGCTGGGCTCCCACCCTTTGGGGTGTTAACCAGCGTGTAATGGACGGACATTGACGAACTGGGGTTGCGACCGGCATCGGAGTTCCAGGTCCCCCAAACGAGGCGCCAACTGGCACGGTCGGTCCATACGGTCGTGCCAGACTCGGTGACCTCGGTGCTCGTAAAAGTCTGCCCGCCGTAAAAGGTCGCAAACGGCGCCCCGGACGTCGGCTGTGCGATCGCCGGGGTGACGCCGATGCCGCCGCAGAGGGCGGCGGCCAGCGTGACGACCATCGGGGCACGCCAACGGCCGGCGCCGTGCTTCCTGGGCTGTCTCAACTTGTCAACCGACCCTCAATGACCTGTCCGGCTCCACGGGACGACGAGCGCCTATCAGCGCCGGGCATGCCCGAGTATCGCGCTGGCCGATCGTCGCAGAGCCGAGGCTGTGCCATTCCCGACGGCAACTTCACCGTGGGAGCCCGCCCCGCCTGCGTGCGTGCCGGAACGATTACCGATTTGAAGCCCGACCATGAGCGCCGAGCAGGACCGATTGCGGGCAAAGGGCTTGAAGCTCTCCCAGAGGGCCACCGCCTCAGCGTGCCGATACCCGGGCGCCTCTACAACGTCCCCGGTCGGCGTACATTGGGCCGGTGCAGATGAGAGCACACGAAGGTGAGCAAGTAGGCGTCGTCGAAAGAGGACGTCCTCTCGACGAAAGTCGCGGTGCTGAGCCCCGCGCCGCCGGTTCGGACCTCGCCGACCTGGCCCGTTCCGAGATGTCATTGCGTCGCTTCCTGCACGGCCTGCCCGGCGTTGACCAGGTGGGGGCGGAAGCCAGAGCGGCCGGCCTGGCCACCCGTTCGATCAAGACCACGGCCAAGCTCTGGGCCATCGACACCGCCATCTCGATGATCGACCTGACCACGCTGGAGGGGGCTGACACGGCGGGCAAAGTGCGGTCCCTATGTGGCAAGGCGGTGCGCCCCGACCCCGCCGACCCGACCGTCCCTCCCGTAGCAGCGGTGTGCGTCTACCCCGACCTTGTGCCGGTGGCCCGGACGACGCTCGGCCAAAGCCCGGTGAAAGTCGCATCAGTGGCGACCGCTTTCCCCTCAGGACGGGCCTCCTTGGCCGTCAAGCTGGCGGATGTGGCCGACGCCGTCCGTTCGGGAGCGGATGAAGTGGACATGGTGATAGACCGCGGCGCCTTCCTATCGGGCCACTACGGGTTGGTGCTCGATGAGGTCAGGGCGGTAAAAGAGGCGTGCGGGCGGGCGCACCTGAAGGTGATCCTCGAGACCGGCGAGCTGGCGACGTACGACAACGTCCGTCGCGCCAGCTGGATCGCCATGATCGGAGGGGCCGATTTCATAAAGACTTCGACGGGCAAGGTCACCCCGGCCGCCACCCTCCCGGTCGCCCTCGTGATGCTGGAGGCGGTCCGCGATTTCGCCGACGTCTCAGGGAGCGTGGTGGGGGTAAAAGTCGCCGGCGGCATCCGCACCACCAAGGACGCCATCAGGTACCTCGTGGTCGTCAATGAGGTGGCCGGCGAAGCGTGGCTGGGACCGGACCGCTTCCGGATCGGCGCCTCCAGCCTGCTGAACGACCTGCTGATGCAGCGCTCCAAGCAGCAGCGCGGTGCCTACGCCGGCTCGCAGGACTTCAGCGTAGAGTAGCCCGGAGCCGCCATGGCCTCTCCCCGTTTCCCATACGCCCCCGCCCCCGAGTCGAGGGCGATCGTAAACCTGAGGCCCTCGTATGGGCTGTTCATAAACGGCGAGTTCGTCGACCCGATCGACGGCGGTCATTTTAAGAGCGAGAGCCCATCCTCGCAGGAGGTGCTGGCCGAGGTCGGCCTGGCTGGTCCCGCCGACGTCGACCGAGCGGTCAGCGCCGCCCGTCGCGCCCAGGAAGAGGTCTGGGGGCCAATGCCCGGCAAGGAACGGGCGAAGTACGTCTTCCGGGTCGCCCGCATCGTCCAGGAGCGGGCTCGCGAGCTGGCTGTGTTGGAGAGCCTCGACAACGGCAAGCCGATCAAGGAATCGCGCGATGTGGACATCCCGCTGGCGGCGGCCCACTTCTTCTACCACGCCGGCTGGGCCGACAAGCTCGCCTACGCCGGCCTCGGCCCCGACCCTAAGCCGCTCGGGGTAGCCGGCCAGGTAATACCGTGGAACTTCCCGCTCCTGATGGCAGCCTGGAAACTTGCCCCGGCGCTGGCGACCGGCAATACCTGCGTGCTCAAACCGGCCGAGACGACCCCGCTTTCTGCGCTCCTCCTGGCCGAGATCTTCCAGCAGGCCGACCTGCCCCCGGGAGTGGTCAACATCCTTACCGGGGCCGGTGACACGGGGGCGTTGCTTGTCGCCCACCCGGGAGTGGACAAGGTGGCCTTCACCGGCTCCACCGAAGTCGGGAAGCAGATCCAGCGCACCCTGGCCGGCACGCGCAAGCACCTCACCCTGGAACTGGGCGGCAAAGCGGCCAACATCGTGTTCGACGACGCCCCGCTGTCACAGGCGGTCGAGGGCATTGTAAACGGCATCTTTTTCAACCAGGGCCACGTCTGTTGTGCCGGATCTCGCCTGCTGGTCCAGGAGCCGGTCGCCGAGGGCGTCGTCGAGGCCCTGCAGCGCCGGCTCGAGACCCTCCGCCTGGGCGACCCGCTCGACAAGAACACCGATATCGGAGCCATCAACTCGCCCCAGCAACTGGAAAAGATCCGCGAACTAGCCGAGTCGGGCGAGGCCGAAGGTGCCCAGCGCTGGTCGCCGGCGTGCCCGTTGCCCGAGCGGGGGTACTGGTTCCCTCCTACCCTTTTCACCGGTGTCGTGCCCGCGCAACGGATAGCCCGGGAGGAGATTTTCGGCCCTGTGCTCTCGGTCCTTACCTTCCGCACCCCCGAGGAAGCGGTGGAGAAGGCGAACAACACCACCTACGGGCTGTCCGCCGGCGTCTGGACCGAGAAAGGGAGCCGCATATTGCATATGGCCGCCAGGTTGAAGGCGGGGGTGGTATGGGCCAACACGTTCAACCGGTTCGACCCGTCCAGCCCGTTCGGCGGCTACCGCGAGTCCGGTTTCGGCCGGGAAGGCGGCCGCCAGGGGCTCGCCGCTTACCTCGAGGGTTTCGGCGATGCCTGAA
>JASHVH010000303.1 GCA_030039575.1 Acidimicrobiales bacterium
CGCCGATGTGACTACTGCGCGTTCGCCACCTGGACCGGCCGGGAACACCTCTGGGACCGTTACGTTGCTGCTTGCAGGGCTGAGGCGGCCAGCCTGACCGGCTCCGCCCGGGCCAGGGGACCGGCGACGTCGGTCTTTTTCGGCGGTGGCACGCCTTCATTGCTGCCCGCCGAACTCCTCGTCAGCATCATCGACGCTTTGAGGGACAGCCCCGGGATCGCGGACGGCGCCGAGGTCACCGTGGAGTGCAATCCCGAAACGGTTTCGGCGGCCAAGTTGGCTGTGTACCGGTCGGGGGGCGTGACGAGGCTCTCGTTCGGAGCGCAGTCCATGGTGCCCCACGTGCTCGACGCCCTGGGCCGCTGGCACGACCCGGCCTCGGTCACGCGGGCGGCCGAACTGGCCGGAGAGGCCGGCTATGCCGGGGCCTACAACGTGGACTTGATATTCGGGGCGGCCGGCGAGACGATGGCGGACTGGCGGGCCTCCCTCGATGCCGTGCTCGGCCTCCAACCCGGGCCGGCCCATATCAGTGCGTACGCCTTGACGGTGGAGCCAGGCACGCCGCTGGCCAAGGAGCCGTCGCGTCACCCCTCCGACGACGACCAAGCGGAGAAGTACCTGCTGGCCGAGGCCGTGCTTGGCGACGCCGGTTTCGAGTGGTACGAGATCTCGAACTGGGCCACTCCGGGCGGGCGTTGCGCCCACAACATCCTCTATTGGGATCAAGGCGAGTACTGGGGCATCGGCTGCGCCGCTCACTCGCACCTGGCCCACCCCGATGGCAGCGCCCGGAGGTGGTGGAACGTGCGCACCCCGGAGCGCTATTGCCGGCTGATCGAAGCGGGAGGCGTAGTGGAAGCCGCCGGCGAGACCCTCGACCCCGGCCAACGGGCCTGGGAGGAGCTTGTGCTCCGCCTGCGCACCTCCCGGGGAGTACCGGCGACCGCCGCCCCTGACGAGTTGTACGGCGCTGGGCTGGTCGAACTGATATGTGACGGCGCTCAGGGGGCCAGGGCAGTGCTGACCCCCAGGGGCCGGCTTCTGGCGAACGAGGTGGCGATTAAGCTCGTTAAGCCAGTTTCCCCTCAATAAGAGGAGAAGTTTCGCCTTGTCGGAGGGCACAGAGGCGGGGAAGGGAGAGGGCGAGAGACGGCGTGGCCCAGGGCGCCAAGCCGGCGCCCGGGCCGGCGAGATTGTGACAACGCCGGACGCCGTCGCCTTGAGCGCAAATGAGGGCCTGCCCGGCGGAGCACGTGGGAGGCTGGACGAGGAGTTCCCGGAGGACCTGCCTACTTTGCCGCCAGCGCCCGGAAGGCGGGAGGCCGCCCTCCGTTGGGCCTTGCCCGAGGAGCCGCCTGCGCCTATACCTGGCGCAAACCGTCCTCAGCGTAGCGGCCCGCCTACCTGGCCCGGCAGAGACCAGCCGCCGCCCCGGGCCCGAGGCAGCACCCGTCCGGGCCGAATGGACAGGCCCGGCGCAACCCTACGTCCCACAGCCGCCATCACCGTCCCCGAACACCCGTCCCGGCGCCGTAGCCGCATCTTTTGGCTGCTAGCTGTGGTTCTCCTTGTCGTCGCGTCAGCGGCGGTGGCCGTCGCCCTCAGCCGGGGCACAACGGGTGGCGGTGAACACCGGTCCCGGCTCTCGGCGGGTGAGGTCCTGTTCGAACGGCTTATGGCCACGGGCTCGACCGCGCAGCAGCTGACGGCCACGGCGGTGGCACGTTCCTGTGCGGAGGCACCACCCGGCGCCAGGGGCCGCACTGCGTTACTTGGCGATTTGAGCCGAGCCATTGGGTTGGGCCAGTCAGTCCTCCAGCTGCTCAACGCGGACAAGGCGGAACTCCTTGGCATCCCTGGCGGCTCGCTCTTGACGAGCGACCTCAGCCAGGCCACGACGGCGGAGTTGACGGTCGAGCAGGACTACCAAGGTTGGCTTCAGGATCTTCAGGCCACGGGCTGCTACAGCGCTCCCACCAACGACATCCACTACCGGGCGGCCGGCCTGGAGGCGCCGGTGGCGGCCGCGGCCGACCAGCGCCTGGCGGCGGAGTGGGCGGTGGTCGAGCGGGCGCCCGACGTGCGTCGATGAAGCGTAGTCCGGCTGTGACGGAGCACGGTTTGAATGACCGCTCGTGAATGAAACCAGCGAAGAAATACTGAGAAACAATCGACACCTCCAAGCCGGTAGGATGACGCGATAACGGCAGAACCCATCGAATGGATTGGCACTCCGGAAGCGTGCGCCAGGCTCGGCGTGACGCTTCGTACGCTTTACCGCTTTATCGACGAAGGCCAGCTGCCCGCGTACAAGATGGGACGCGTGATCCGCCTGCAAGCTAGCGACGTGGATGACTTCATCTCGCGGGCGCGGATCGTGCCCGGGACCCTCGAGCACCTCTACCCCGACCCGCGCGGCGCCCAGTCGGGCCGCGGCCAGCACCACGACGACGAGGCGATGCCCGAGCCGTCGCGCCCAGCGGCGAAGCGGGCGTCCGACGTGATGGACCTCGATGACGCACAAGGCGAAAACGGGCAGTGACGAGCAGCCGGGAGAGCGTCTTTGGATGGCGCTAGGCAACCAGGCTGCGTTTTCTGCCGGGTAATTGCCGGCGAACTGCCCTCGCGGCCGGCTTACTCGGGCGAACTCACCTATGCCTTCCACGACCTGCGGCCCGTGGCCCCGGTCCATGTCCTGGTTGTCCCCCGCGAGCACATCGCCGACGCCAGCCAGGTCGCCGAAGAGCACGGTGCTTTGTTGGCAGAGATGCTCCTGACGGCGCGGGCGGTCGCCGAACGAGAGGGCATTTTGGACCGTGGCTACCGTCTCGCCTTCAACATCGGGCGCGACTCGGGAGCGGAGGTCAACCATCTCCACCTGCACCTACTCGGAGGTCGCAGGCTGGGGTGGCCTCCAGGGTGACTGAACCGGCGGGTACATGCCGGGCCCCGTTCGGGCAGCTGAACGCCGGCGTGGGCGGGCGGCGTAGGAACGCGGACTAGCGGCCATTTCTGACGCTACGCTGGTAGAACACACGTGTCCGTAATAGTTACAGTCCCAAACCACCTGATGGCGGGCCTGGTGGGCCCCCTCAACGAGAACTTGCGTTCCCTGCAGGAAGCCTTCGGCGGGACGCGCATCATTGCCAGGGGCAACGAGTTCAACATCGAAGGCGAAGACGCGGGCACTGTGGCCCGCCTGGTGGAGGAACTCAGGTTGCTCCTCGAGCATGGCCAGGTGGTCGACCCCGGCGTGGTGGCCCGCACCATAGACATACTGCGGGCTGACGAACGGCCGTCAGAAGTCCTCACGGCTGAGATACTCCGTTCGGCCAGAGGCAGGTCGGTCCGGCCGAAGTCGAGCGGTCAAAAGCGTTATGTGGACGCCATAATGGCCAATATCGTCACATTTGGCATCGGGCCGGCGGGGACAGGGAAGAGCTATCTGGCGGTGGCGCTGGCGGTCCAGGCGTTGCAGGCAAAGTCAGTGGAGCGGATAATAATGACGCGGCCGGCCGTCGAGGCGGGCGAGCGTCTGGGTTTCTTGCCAGGCGACTTGATGGCCAAGATCGACCCTTACTTGCGGCCGCTTTACGATGCCTTGTACGACATGTTGGGCACTGAGGGAGCGCGCCGGTTGCTCGACAATGGGACGATCGAGGTGGCACCGCTCGCCTATATGCGTGGCCGCACGCTCAACAGGAGCTTCATAATCCTGGACGAAGCGCAAAATGCGACGCCGGAACAATTGAAGATGTTCCTAACCCGCATAGGTTTTGGTTCCAAGGTTGTCGTAAACGGCGACATAACGCAGGTTGACTTGCCGGGGGGCCGTTCGGGCCTGGCGGACCTCGACCAGGTCCTGAAGGGCATCGACGGCATCTCCTTTGTCAGATTGACGAGCCGGGACGTGGTGCGCCACCGGATCGTGGCCGACATCGTCTCGGCCTACGACGCATTCGAGTCGGCCAACAACGTGGCGTCGAAGGCGCTCCTGCGGCCCGAACCAGAGTTCAGGTAAGCGCGTCCCATGGCGGTCGACGTCTTCGCGGCTGACGAACAGAGCGACCACCCTGTCGACACCTTGCGTTGGGCCCGGCTGGCTGAAGCGGTCCTAGGGGAGGAGGGGCTTACGGGTGATGCCGAGCTGTCGGTATTGTTCGTCGACGAGAACGCCATTGCGGAACTCAATAGCCGCTTCCTCGGAAAAGACGGACCGACCGACGTCCTGGCTTTTCCCATTGACGAAGAGCCCATCGAAAGCGGCCGGTCGCCCGACTCCGGTGGGACGGGCCCGGGCATGCCATCGGAACCGGAAGACGTGCCGGTCTTACTCGGGGATATCGTCATCTGCCCCGCCGTCGCTTACCGGAACGCGCCCGAGCACGCGGGCAGCTATGACGACGAAGTGGCCCTGCTGGTGGTGCACGGCCTGCTCCACTTGTTGGGGATGGACCACCAGGAAGATGAAGAGGCCGAGGAAATGGAGGCCAAGGAGCGCGAACTGCTTGTCCGGCACTACGCCGATATCCGACCCGAAGCCTGGCGGGCCAAACGCCAGGAAGAGGGCCAAACGGCGTTAGCGGAGGGCGGGCCGGCGCGGAGCTCAGAGGATGGCGGCCACAACTTGGGCGGTCGTGAGGCGAGCCAGGACGACGCCAACGGGAGCGGCTGACGGTGATGCTAGCGGCCACGCGCAGCTTTTCCGGGTCAGATGGGGCGCTTCTGGCCGGCGCGGTGGTCCTCATCATGCTGTCGGCGGTTTTTGCGTTATCCGAGACAGCCATCACGCGCACGACGAAGGTCAAGGCCACCGCCCTCGTCGAAGAAAAACGGCGTGGGGCCGTGTCTTTGTACAAGCTCGTCGATCACGCAGACCGCAATATCCCGGTCATCCTGTTCGCCCTTGAGATCTGCACACTTACGGCGGCCACGATCATTGGCGTCGTGGCCAACGAGGTGTTCGGGCCCCTAGGAGTCGTGATCGCCACCGCGTTCGAAATCGTGG
>JASHVH010000304.1 GCA_030039575.1 Acidimicrobiales bacterium
GCGACGACACGCCGAGCTTCATATAACTGCGGCGGAGGTGGGTCTTGACGGTGTTCAGCGAGAGATGAAGCTCTGACGCCATCTCGGCATAGGTGAGGCGCCCGGAAAGCTTTGCGAGGACCCGGATCTCGGCCTCGGTGAGCGGTTCAGGCAGGCCGTTGTCCCGCCGACCGGCCATTGACAGCTTGCGGTCTTCCACCCGGGCGGCGACCAGAGCTGACAGTGCCCTGCTGTGAGGATAAGAGCTCTCGCTCTCCACCAGGTGGTCGACAAACTGCGGGGCGATCTCGAGCACGGTTTGAACAAAGCCAGACTGTTCGATAAAGGCCAGGGCCTCATTGACCATCTCGTGCGCCCTGGGCGCCGCCAGCATTACGGCCGCGCTCGCCTGCAGAAGACGAATCTCCATGTGGAAACGGGTTGTGGCTCCCTGGCCCGGAGCATCACGCAACTCGTCGCCGGCTCTTCGGGCGTCGCCGGCTGCGAGAGCAACCATGGCTGACATAACCTGACGGCGGGTACCGGGGAGGCGGGCCGCGACGGCCTCAGCGCCCCTTACGTCTCCGAGCCTCAACCGACAGCGAGCCTCGAGCTGGTCGGCCAGGGAGAGCAGCGGGGACTGCTCGCTGTGCAGCGCACTCCGGGCTTGGGGCAACGAGGCCAGGGCCTCGTCAATTTCTCCTGTGGCGGCCCACAGCCGCGCCCGGTCCACCTGGGCGAGGTAATCGAAGATAGGGCGGCCGCCGGCGCCCACCAGGTTAAGAGCCCGTTCGGTCAACCGGCTGGCGGTGGCTATGTCGCGTCTCTCGAGAGCCAAAAGGGCGGTTGTCCGTGTCGCGCAGAAGGTGTAATAGTGCTGGTCAAACCCGAGCCGGGCGGCCGATGCGAGCGCCTGAGCAGCGAGGGCACCGGCTTCGTCGAGCTGTCCCTCCCACAGTGCCGCTTGGCTGAGAACGGAGGGCAAGAGCACCTCTGAGTCCGATTCATGCCTGCCTCGAGCCAAAACGACAGTTTTGGCTAGTTGACGGGCGGCGGCGAACTGGCCGAGGAACGTCCGGCAGTAAATTGTTACCTCGTCGCAGCCGAGCAGCCATTCGGCCAGACCCTCGCCGGCGATGGCCAGGTTCCGAGATTCTTCTACCTGCGCCAGTGCCTCCTCCAGCTGACCGACGAAGAAGCAACGCACCCCCCGGACCAGAGCCAGCTTGAAAGCGAGGTCGGGTTGTCGTTCGGGGTCGACGTGGGCTTGCCCAGCCAGTAGCAGGGCACGAGAGCCGCGTTGGAACGCGCCGCGCAGCAGCAACTCAGCCGCCAATGGGACCAGGAACTCGGGGGCGCCGGCGAAGCGGTCCGGGTTGACTTCGTCAAGGTCGAGCGGGCTGGTGAGACGGGGGTTGGTGGAGAAGTCGCGTAGCACGCCCTCGCCCAATAACTGTGTGGCCGCCTCCGGGTGACCGGCTGCAAGCAGGTGGCGCACAGCCGACGCCACGTGGCCGGTGGCGGCCAGATGGTGGGCCAGGGCCTCGTTCAGCGCCCGCTCGCGAGCGGGGTCGCGAGCGTGCAACTCCGCGCTCAAGACTTCCTTGACCAGCTGGTGGTAGCGGTACGTACGGGTCTTTTCGTCCACCATGGTCACGAACAGGTGGGAACGGTACAGTTGCTCCAGTAACTCACCCGACCGCGGGCCGTAGAGAACTGTGCAGGTGGTGACTGACAGTTCGTCGAGGACCGAGGTGGCCAGCATGAAATCGGCCACGTCCGGTGGTTGACGGGCGAGGACCTCGTCGAGAAAGTACCCGGCGACGGAGTGCTGGTGCAGGTCGACCCGGTCGACGGCCTTAGTCGGGTCAGCGGACCCGTGAATGGTGATGGCCGCCATCTGCAATCCCGCCGCCCAGCCCTCGCTGCGCTCATGGACCAGTACCACTTGTCGCCCGTCCAGCTGGACATCGAAACCCGTGAGGAACAGTTGCGTCTCCTCTTCGGAGAAGGACAGGTCCGAGTCCCGGAGTTCGACCAGCTCTTCGTTGGCCCGCATCCGCGCCAGCCGGAGCGACGGCTCGGTGCGCGTGGCCAAGACGACCTGCAGGGAGGCCGGCCGGTAGTCGAGCAAGAGCGCCAACGGCCGGTCGCTCTCTCCACCAGTTAGGTGCAAGTCGTCCACAACCATCGAGTACGGGCCGTCCGCTTCTTCCAGATCGCCGGCCAGCGATGCGACGACATCAGCAGAGACCACCCCGTCCACACTTAATAGCTCGAGGGCGTCCTCGCCGAGGCGAGCCGGCATTCTGGCCCGCCGGAGGGATTCGATGATGGCGGCAAAAAACCGGACCGGGTCGGCATCCGCCTGGTCGCAGTTGAGCCAGGCTGCCGTTCGCTCCGGTCGGCTGGAGAACCAGTCGAGCAGGAGCGTCGTTTTGCCGGCGCCGGCGCTACCCACCACCAGAGTGAGACGACGCTGCTCCCCCTGGTCAAGCCGCTCGAGAAGCCTCCGCCGGTGGACCAGGTGGGACACCGCCTTTGGCGGGGCGAACTTGGCGGAGGCGAACCTGGGGTGGCGGGCCCGGACGCCCGTTTTGTCTCCCAATACAGCGGTCATACGTTGAGGACGGTCGAGACTGGTTACCGGCCGGTGGGCGGCCTCAGCCTTAGGGTTTATCAGCTTACATCAGAAGATGACAGGGCCGGCCCCGAAGCGCACGCCGGGTTATGCCTTGGGCTTGGCCAAAAAGGGGCGATGACCACCTGATCCGGGTGATGACGGGACGACAGGTCGAGTTGCACAATGGGTAAATCAAGAATGATCGTCTGGCGGAGACATTTCTTACCGCGGATGCGGAATTGAACAACGCGGACGATCGAACCGGGGACGTACGGGCCCGTACGACCCCGGCCCACTTTCTGCTGGCCGGCGAAATCCAGCCCTGAGAGGTGCAATGACGGTAACCACGAGCGACGACCTCGACACCCTGGGAATCAACACAATTCGGGCACTTTGTATGGACGCGGTGCAAAAAGCAAATTCCGGCCACCCCGGGACGCCAATGGGGGCCGCACCGGTGGCCTACACGCTGTGGCAACGTTTTTTGCGCTTCGACCCGAGCGACCCGATCTGGCCAAACCGCGACCGGTTCGTCTTGTCAGAGGGCCACGCCTCGACACTGCTGTGGTCGCTGCTCCACCTGAGCGGGGTGCAGGCGGTGGAGCCTGACTACGAGGTGCTCGACCGGCCCTCCGTCACCCTCGACGACCTGAAGACCTTC
>JASHVH010000305.1 GCA_030039575.1 Acidimicrobiales bacterium
GGCTATGCCAGTGGCGATGCCAACCTGGCGGAAGGTGGAGTTTGCCCCTGCCGCCATGCCGCTGCGCTGCACCGGCACGACCGCCACCGAAGCGGACGCCAAGACGGGGTTTACCAGCCCGATCCCGATCCCGGTCAGCGCGAACCCCGGGAGCAACTGGGTCCAGCCGGACGACGGGGCGGTGGTGGCCATCAAGAGCATCCCAGCGCCGCACAGCGCCAACCCGATGCTTAAGGGGAAGCGGCTTTGGACTTTGACCGTTAGTTTCCCGGCAATTGGGGCCACGAGAAAGGCCAGGACCGTAATGGGAAGGAAGCGCAACCCGGCGGCGAGAGGGCCGTAACCAAGGCCGTCCTGGATGTAAAAGGTGATGTAGAGGAACAGAGCGAATATCGAGGCCGCCAGCGTGAACGCCACGATGGAGACGCCCGTCATAGCCGGCCGCCGGAACAGCATCAAGTCGAGCATGGGCTGGCGCACTCGCAACTCATTCACGATGAACAGCGCCATGGTGACCACGCAAACGGCGAACAGGGCCAGGATCTTGGTGCTGGTCCAACCGTCATCGTTGCCTCTGATCAACGCCAGCACGAGCGTGAACAGCGAAACGGAGAAGAAGACCATACCGGTCCAGTCGATCTTGCGGCCGGTCGGGTCACGAGACTCCTTGACCTTGGCCAGGGTGAGCACCACGGCTACAACACCAATGGGGACGTTTACGAAGAAGATCCAGCGCCATCCCGCCCAGCTGGTAAGTGCCCCGCCGACCAGCGGCCCCACCGCCACGGCGCCGCCAAGCACCGCGCCATAGATGCCAAACGCGGTGCCCCGGTCGCGACCCTGGAAGGCGGAGGCGATGAGAGCTACGGAAGTGGCGAACATGACCGCCCCACCGGTCCCCTGGACGGCCCGGGCGATCGTCAGCATCAACGGGGTGCTCGACAAGCCGCACACGAGCGACGAGGCGGTGAAGATGGCGAGCCCGATGGCGAAGACCCCGCGCCGGCCGCGGATGTCGCCTATCACCCCGGCCGTGAGGAGGCAGACGGCCAACGTGAGCGAGTAGGCGTCGACCACCCACTGGAGGTCGCTGAACGAAGAATGCAGTGAGCGTTGGATGGCAGGGAGCGCCACGTTTACGACGGTGATGTCGAGCAGCAACATGAAGGTGGCCGTACAGACGGCCATGAGCGTCCACCATTTGCGTTCAAGTGCAGGCACGAGTTGGCTCCTCTCCGGGCCCACACCGTTCGGGCCCACGAAATTCCCGACCGAGGAACAAAGTGGCAGGTCGTGCGTCCTCAGCATGCCGCATCAGTTGGTGATGCAGGCTCAGCTACTCATGCAGAGTGGCACCACTACCACTTTCTTCTGTTAGCACGGCGGGTTTCGCGAACCTGGGCAATTGGGTGGGCGGCCGGGAAAAAAAGATACGGTTCGGGGTTCAGGCTACTGGATACCTGTGACAACAAAGCCCGGTGGGGCCGCTGGTCGACCGCCGGGGAGGGGGGGTCCCCCAACCGGGCCACCGGCCCGGGTAGCATCGAGCAGAATGAAGTGCCCAGTGGGGCGCCGTGTGGCGGCGGCGGTAGCAACCTCAGTCATAGCGGTGTTGGCAACGGCCTGTGGCGCCGGCGCGCCCAAGTCCGACGCCGTCAAGTCGGTCAAAACGCCACCCACGGCGTCGACAACCACAAGGAGTAACAGTAGTACCACTGCCAGGGCCGCCATTCACGGGGTGGCGGTCAAACAGCGCCCGTCCCTGAGTGGGAAAGGCGGGCACAAAGCGGTACGAAAGGCCCGCCCCGACCCCCGGTGCCCGCTCACAGGCCTGCGACCTCCCGATGGGAAAGTCCCCCACCGGGCTGCCCTGGCTGTGAAGGTGGAGAACCTGCCCGTGGCCCGCCCTCAATGGGGCCTGGACAAAGCCGACATCGTCTTCGAAGAGCCCGTTGAAGGCGGGATAACCAGGTTCATAGCTGTGTTCCAGTGCCAAAGCGCTGACCGCATCGAGCCAGTACGGTCAGCCCGCCTGGTCGACCCCAAGATCCTCGAACCTCTCGGGCGGATGCTGATCGCCTATTCGGGCGCCATCCAGCCGGCGGTGGACGAGATCGACTCGAAGCGGTCCCTGCTCAGCGATGTGGGTGCTTATGTGGCCGGCAGTGCCTACTGGAGGGACCCGGACCGTGAGGCCCCGCACAACCTGGTGACGTCCACCGCGGCCCTCTATGCTGCGGCCGCCGCCTTGCACTACCCTGACAAGCCCCCTACGCCCATCTTCAGTTATGGGCGCGAAGTAAGCGGTGGTCACCCGGCAGCCGTCGTCAACCTTTACTTTCCGATAGACACCACTACTTGGACCTGGCACGAGGACACTGGGCTGTACTACCGGTCCTATTCCGACACCGGGCCGGCACTGATGGGGGACGGGGTGCAGATCACGGCCTCTAACGTGGTCGTGATGTTCGTCTACGAACACCCGACGCCGTGGATAGAAGACGACACGGGAGCCCACGAGAACGACCTGGCCCTTAAGGGCACCGGGCCGGCCATGATCATCCGCGACGGCACCGTCTTCTACGGGCGGTGGGAGCGACCGAAGCTTGACGACCCGGCCGTGTTCTACGACACGAAGAGCGGCGAGAAGATCACTCTTACCCCCGGCAACACATGGGAAGAACTGGTGCCGTACGGGGAAAAGGTCACCGTAACGCCCTGATCGGCCGATCGA
>JASHVH010000306.1 GCA_030039575.1 Acidimicrobiales bacterium
TCCAGCTCGCGCTTGACCGAACGAGCTACTTCCTCGGCTCTTTCCGCCTTCGGGTTGAACGCCCCCCGCAACGTCGAGATCCCCGGGCGCGACCCGGGCTCGGAACCGCTGCCGTAGTCGAGCCATGGGTTGTACAGCACGTGGTGCTTGGCGGCCGAACCGAAATCCCAGACCACCGGCTGGCCTCCCCGGGGTAACAGGGAGAAGCGGATCAGCTTGTCCATGGCCCAGGTACCGATGTGGGTGGCCGTCATGTAGCGGATGTTGTAGAAGTCGAAGGCCAGCAGTGCCCCCAGCTCGCTCTGGTCCAACTGGGCGCGCAACCGGGCCAGGCGGTCCCGTCGGAGCCGGTCGAAGTCGACCCTTTGCTCCCAGTCGACGGCGTTGAGGCCAAAGCTCTTCAAGGCCATTGCTGCTTCCCTCCGTTCATTGGTAAACGGGCTTTACCTGTTATGTGCGGCGAGGCCGGCCAACGAACCGGTCGCTCCCTTGTCCTATGGGTCACCCGGCCTCGGCTGCCGGCCACTCCTGGCCCGGCGCTTCGATCTGCACGGCCGTCCTCGACTCGCACATGGGGGCGATGACCCTGGTGAACAGTTCCTTATGGGCCGGGTGGTCCAGGTACTCGCTCACCTCGGCGGGCGTCCCCACCACGGCCATGACACCGAAATCGGCGTTGCCCTGGCGCAGGCCCAGGTCGGGCCCGAAGTGGTAGTCGACGAGGCAACCGACTTGCCGGCGGAAAGCGGCCAGTTCGTCGCAAAGACCGGCCACCGCCCCGGGGGTGACGTCCTCCTTCCAGCGAAAGGTGACCAGGTGGATGACCATGGCTAACCGAGCCCGCTCCGGACCTCGGAGGCCACCCGCTCCACCGAAGGGATGGCGGCGTCCTCCAGGGAGTCCGCTGCCGGCAACGGGACATGAGGGGTGGTGATACGCCGGATGGGGGCGTCCAGGTCGTAAAAGCACTCCTCGGCGACGATCGACGCCAGCTCGGCCCCCCACCCGCACAGCCGGGGGTTCTCCTCCACGGTGAAGAGCCGGCCCGTCTTTCGTACCGACCCGGCCACCGTGGACACGTCCAGTGGCACCAGGGAGCGGAGGTCCACGACCTCACAATCGGTGCCTTCGGCGGCCAGCTGCTCGGCCGCCGCCAGGGCGCGGTGGACCATGGTGCCGAGAGCGACGATGGTGACGTCCGCCCCGTCCCGGCGCACCCGCGCCGTACCGAGCTGGTCGACGTGCTCGCCCTCTGGCACCTCGCCGCTAGTGGGGTAAAGCGCCTTTTCCTCCAAGAACATCACGGGGTCGTCATCGCGGACCGCCGCCGCCATCAACCCGACCACGTCGGCGGGGGTCGACGGCACCACCACCTTGAGCCCGGGCACGGCCATCAGCCAGCTCTCGACGCTCTGGGAATGCTGGGCGCCGAACCGGAGCCCGCCGCCGTTGCCGAACCGGACCACGAGCGGCAGCGCCACCTGGCCGTTGGTCATATAACGGGCCTTGGCAATCTGGTTGGCGATCACGTCGTGGCAAACCGAGACGAAGTCGGCGAACATCACCTCGGCCACCGGGCGCAGCCCGGTCATGGCCGCGCCCATCGCCGCCCCCAGGATGGCCTGCTCGGATATCGGCGTGTCCCGCACCCGTTCGGGCCCGAACTTTTCGAGCAGGCCGGCGGTCGCCTTGAACACGCCCCCGGCCGCCCCGATGTCCTCTCCGATCATCACTACCGAAGGGTCGCGCGCCATCTCCTGGGCCAGGCCCACCGCCACCGCTTCCCTGTAGGTGATCACCTGGCCCATGGCGGCGTTGCCTCAGTCCTCCCGCCGGCGGTAACGGCCGGGCCGGGGCAGGCCTTCGGCCACCGGGATCACCTGCGCCACGTCGCCCCCCCGTCGGCGAACACCTGTCGCTCGACGTCGGCGGGGTCGGCCACCGGGGCCGCCTTGGCCTGCTCCCGAGCCTGGTCGACCTCGGCCCGGGCCTCCGCCTCGATGCGGTCAAGGACAGAGCTCTCCACCCCGTCGTGCAAGAGCCGCTCGCGGTAGCGAGGGAGCGGGTCCTTGGCCAGCCATTCGGCAACCTCCGAGTCCGGGCGGTACTTGCCGGGGTCCGCCCGCGAGTGGCCCCCGTGCCGGTAAGTGACCGCCTCGACCAGGCTGGGCCCCTCCCCGGCCCGGGCCCGGGACGCCGCCTCGAGCGTCGTCTGGTAGACAACGTCGGCGTCGTTGCCGTCGACCACCACCGGCTCCAGGCCGTAGGCGCTGGCCCGGTCGGCGGCCGGTCGGGGGACGGCGGTGACCTGGCTGATCGGGGTGTACTCCATGTAGAGGTTGTTCTCGCACATGAACACGACCGGCAGTTTCCAGGTGGCGGCCAGGTTCAAGGCCTCGTGGAAAGCCCCGATGTTGGTCGTGCCGTCCCCGAAGAACACCGCCGTCACCTGGTCGGTGCCCCTGTACTGGGCCGACCACGCCGCCCCGTTGGCGATGGTGAGATGAGCCCCCACGATGGCGTAGGAACCCATGAAGTTATTGGGTGTATAGGTCAGGTGCATGGAGCCGCCTTTGCCCGCCATCAGCCCCGTTTGCCGGCCGAGCAACTCCCCCAGCACCGCTGCCATTGGTGCCCCCCGCAGCAAGGCGTGGGCGTGGCCCCGGTACGTGGCGAAGACGTAGTCGTCCGGCCGCAGGGCGGCGGCCACGCCGGCAGCGATCGCCTCCTGGCCTATAGACAGATGGCTGGTGCCCTTGACCAGGTTCTGGAGGAAAAGGTCGTACGCCTCTTTCTCGAAATAGCGCACCCGGACCTGCGCCCGGTACATCTCGGCCCGCAACTCCAGTGGGGCCGGCCCCGTCGGGCTACGGTCGCGGGCCCGGGGCGCAGTGGCGCTACTGATGACCGGCCTCAAGATGACGGGCCTCACGCCGCAGCTTGGCCACCGTCCACCGGGACCAGGATGCCATTGATATGAGCCGGCGCGTCGAGCAACAGCCATACCCCCACGGAAGCCACCTCGTCGGCCGTGGCCAGGCGGGCGTTAGGGGCCTGGTCGATCAGGACCTGCATGCCGGCCTGGTGGTCGGCCGGGTCGATGGCCTGCGCCACCCGCTGGGACATCGCCGTATCGATCGAGCTCGGGCAGACACAGTTCACCCGGATGCCGTCTTTGGCGTACTCCAGGGCGGCGGCCCGGGTCAGCCCCATGACTGCATGCTTTGAGGCGCAATAGGCGCCGAGCGTGCCCGCCCCGTGCCACGCCAGGTGCGACCCGGTGTTGACGATGGGCCCACCGCCTCGACTGACGAGCAGCGGGATACCGAAAAGCATGTTGAGGAACACGCTGCGAGCGTTCACTTGCATGACGTTGTCGTAGTTAGCGATCGACGCCTCCCCCGACTTGGCGAACTCTCCTTCGATACCAGCGACATTGTAAACGCCTGACAGTTCTCCCCACATGCCCACGATCTGTCCCATGTAAGAACGCACGTCGTCTTCCACCCCGACGTCAGCCTGGCAGAAGACGACCTCTCCAGGACCTGGGCTGGTGCCGTCCTCCGGTTTGTCACGGTCGACGGCGAGCACGTTGGCCCCCCGCGCCGCTAGTTGGCGGACGGCGGCGGACCCAACCCCTCCCGCTGCGCCGGTCACGATGAAATTGCCTAGTCCCTCCCCCATCGAGCCTCCCCTCGGTGAGCAGCAGCCAATAGTCGTCCTGCTATCGGCTGAACAGTACCAAACGCTG
>JASHVH010000307.1 GCA_030039575.1 Acidimicrobiales bacterium
ATATTCCAGCGAGGGTGGACGCCGGCACGGCTGCGCTCTGGCAAAATCGCCCTCAGCTCGGTTACGCGGCTGGCAGGCGTTGAATTCTGCCCCAAAACGGGCCGATTTATGCTGGGCAATGAGGCAGGGTGGTGGAGAGTGCGTTTAGTTGTCGGCGTCCTAACCGCTACTTTGGGTTGGTAACGCAGCCAAATCAGGTTCCTAATTCGTGACGTCACCGCTGAGTTTTTGCAAAACGTCCTTCTAGAATGAACGGCGGACGCCGGCGCAAGCATCCAACTAGAGTTTGAAATCAGTGGTCCGCAGGTTTGAGATCGCGGGTCAGGCACGTCCCGTGTTCGGACGAGTGCCTCCAGCCGAAAATAGGTGAGCGAGGAAGTCAGTGGGGACGCCAACGGGACCGCTGCCCAGCCAGTTGACGAGTTTCATCGGGCGTCGCTCGACGATCGAGCTGGTCCGGGGCCGCCTGGTGGAGCATCGGCTGGTCACCCTGGTGGGACCGGGGGGCTGCGGCAAGACCCGCCTGGCCATCGAGGTGGGCGACCAAGCCCTGGCCGCCTCGTCCGGCGCCGTTTGCCTTGTCGACTTGTCGGGCCTGTCTGTACCCGGGCTGGTGCCCGACGCCGTACGCAGCGCCCTCGGCCTCGCAGACCCGCCGAGGAAAGCCGAGCTCGGGGCACTGGCCGAGCAGTTGCCGGACCACGACCTCTTGCTGGTGCTAGATAACTGCGAGCATCTGGTAGATGCCTGCGCCGACCTGGCCACCGTTCTGTTGCGGCAATGCCCGAAGGTGCGGTTGCTGGCCACCTCACGCCAGCGCCTCGGCGTCCCAGGCGAGGTGGTCGTGACCGTGGGCGGCCTGGAGCTGCCCGACCGAAGGCTGGCCGGCGACCAAGGCTGGCTCGAGCGCTCTGAGGCCGGGCGGCTTTTCACCGAGCGGGCCCGCGTGGCCCGCGCCGATTTCTCGTTGGACGAGCAGGACTCCCCAGCGGTAGCCGCCATCTGCGAGCGCCTCGACGGCATCCCTCTGGCACTGGAGTTGGCCGCCGCTCGGGTCAGCGTGATGAGCGTCGGGGCCATCGCCGAAGCGCTCTCCGACCGTTTCCGCTTGCTGGCCGGGACAGGCCGCACAGAGTCGCCCCGGCACAGGACATTGTTGGCTTCTATCGAGTGGAGCTGCGACCTCCTCAGCGAAGAGGAGCGCGCGCTCCTCGGCCGATTATCGGTCTTCGCCTCAGGTTTCACGCTCGCCGCCGCCGAGGCCGTATGCTCCGGAGGCGAGGTCGAACACCGCGCCGTATTCGGCTTGTTGACCTCGCTGGTCGAAAAATCGCTCGTCCAAGCGCTACCCAGAGCAGACCGCTTCCGGCTGCACGAGACAATGCGGGCGTTCGCGGCTAGTGCTCTCGGAGCCGAGGGCTCGAGTGCCGGGCTTAAGGACCGTCACCTCACTTACTTCACCGAGCACGCCACAGCTTTGGGGGCAAAGCACTGGACCAGCGACGCCGCCGGTGCCCTGGGCTCGCTGGAAGCCGACCTTGACAACCTCCGGGCTGCTCTGGATTGGGCGGTGCAGTCGAACCAGTTCGACGCGGGCGCCGAGCTCATGGGCGCGGTGGGCGCCTTGTTTTACACGCACTGCCTGCGGGCCGAGGCCCTGGGCCGGTGCGGGGAACTGTTGACCGCCCCGCTTGCGCCACGGCAGCGCGCTGAGATCCTTCTCTGGGCGGCCAGGTGCTCAGTCAACCTGGACCCCATCGTGTCCTTGCGCATGGCCAAGGAGCTCACTGCATTAGGTCGTTCGCTCGGGGACGAGGCGATGGTGGCGGTTGGCCTGAGCAACGAGGCCTACGTGCACGCACTGGGCCAACCGCGCGAAGCGATCGCGATCCTCGACGAAGTGCTCCCGTTGGCGCGAAGGCTGGGCCAACAAGACCTGCTCGTCCTGGGGCTGGTGTACAAGGCCCAGTCTTACAGGTGGTTGTTCCGGCACCGAGAAGCTGCCGAATGTGCCGAGGAAGCGCTTCGGGAGGCAGAAAACGCCGCCTGGGTCTGGGGCGCCATGCGCGCCAGGGCTGCCCTCGCCGCGACGGCGGTGTGGTCCGGCCAGCTGCAGCGAGCGTGGGATGAAACCGAAGTTCTGTTGCGCTTCACGGAGGAACGGCCTTTCCCGCTATTAACCGTGCTGGCCGAGATCGTTCGGTGCGAGGTTGCCTACAACCACGGCGACCAGGCTGCGCCCGACGCCGCCGAGCGTGCGCGCGCTGTGGCGCTGGCGAGTGGCGACCTGTGGAACGCGGCGTGCGCAGAAGCCGTGAAGGGGAAGGCCTTGGTCTGGTGCGGCCAGGTCGACCAAGGCTACGAGGTCCTCGAGCGGGGTTGCGCAAAAGTGGCAGCCTCGGGGTTCGCAGGCGAGCACCTCGGGATAAAGGCTGAGCTAATAGATGCGGCCCTGTACCGCGGCGACATACCCTCAGCCAGGCGCCATTTCGCCTTGTACCTGGCCGGGGCGGGCCGCGATGACGAGCCTTCGGCCGTCCCGAGGCTCGGAGCCCAGGCCAAGTTGGCCCGCGCTGAGGGCGAGGCCCACCGAGCGCACTCGCTGGCCTGTGACGGGCTGGCCTTGGCCTATGGCTCCGGTTCCTTGCTGCACGCCATCGACCTGTTGGAACTGGTGGCCATCACTCTCTTGGATCTCGGGCATTCGCTCGAAGCCGCCCGGCTCCTGGGCGCCGCCGAGGGTCAGAGGGACGTTATCGGCTACGTACGTCCCGTCCCCGCTGGCCTCGAGTTGGCGCCCATGATCGTAGACATGCAGACCGCCCTCGGGCACGACGCCTGCAGCCAGGCGATGTCTGATGGCCGGGCGCTCAGCTTCGAAGAAGCCGTGGCTTATGCCCGGCGGGGAAGAGGGAGCCGCAGCCGTGATCCCGCCGGCTGGGGAAGTCTTACGCCTTCAGAGCGGAAAGTGGCGTCCCTTGTCGGTCACCACCTGACTAACTCCGAGATAGGAAAGCAGCTTTTTATCTCCGTCCCTACCGTGAAGAGCCATTTGAACCGTGTGTTCGCCAAATTGGGGTTTGAGAACCGCGAACAGTTGGCAGCCGCCGCTCACCGCCGCGAGGCCGGCAGTGAGGAGTGAGCTCGGTCGCAAATTTGGCCCGGCACAATGCGACAGGTTGCCGGGGCCAACGGACCACATTCCCCGGACGCCCGGCCGATGAGCCAGCACCGGAACCAGCGGGCCAACGGCGGCACCCTGAGCACTGGGGCCAACGGTCCGGTACCGTTCAGGCCGCCGTCCCGACCCGTATGCTTTCGACTATTTCCGAGATCGTGGTTTGATATTTCTCGTAGCAGGAAGCTGAACAGCCGGCGATGACCAGCCAAAGCCGGTCCCCCTTCTCGTAGGCCTGTTCGTCAATGCTCGTCGCACCCCCTGGGGAGGCGACCGTCAGTGCGGCGGCCGAGCCGTTCAGGCCTCCCTGCTGGACAAGATGATGGGCCACGAGGCTCTTAACAGATGTCGTAGCCCCTGGGCTGGCGCTGCCCAGGTACTGAAGGTACTCGGGCGCCAGCTCGTACAACTCTGACGGCGGCAACAGATCGTCGTCGTCCTCCACAGTCACAAATAACCACGGTACCGATGAGGGGTTGAAGGCCTTGTGGCTCGGCAATGGCGCAGGCGAAGCCACCAACGCATATAAAGGTCGGGGCGGCACGATGAAGCCCTGTTCGACCAGAGCTTGCTCGTTGTCGGTTACCCAGGTCTTCGGCACGTCGAAAGCGATCTGAGCGGGTTGACAGCTCTCGTGCAGGTTCGGGCCCGGGGCAGCCGCGTGGGCGACAGCAGCGAAGACCGCCAGGGCCGACAAGAGCATGGTTGGGCTTAGGGCCATAAGCAATGCGTACCTGGCCCGTCTTTCCCAAACCTTTCCGCCCAGGTCGCGGCCTACGCCGGGCGCGGTCCCGGGCCACACCGGGGCCGACCGCTTTCCCCGAGTTCGCCCGGGCCTAGCGTGGGATAATGCGGAAATGGCCGCTGGAGCGGATGAGGGACCCGGAGTCTCAACCGTCCCCCATGTGAGGGTGGCACTTCTCGGCCCGTTCTGCGTAGCACTCGATGAGCGGACCGCCGGCCCGTGGTACCGCCCCGCCGCCAAGCGCCTGTGCGAGCTCGTAATGCTCACCCCGTCTCACCGGGTCGGCCGGGAAGTAGCCCGCGACCTTCTGTTCCCCAAGCTGGCGCCGGTCGCCTCGGCCAGCGCCCTGTCCACCGCCCTGTCTCTGGCCAGGGAGGCGCTGGCTCCGCTCGGGCACGTAACTAACGGCTTGCTGCGAGCGGACAGGGCCAACATCTGGGTTGGAGACGGAGTCCTGGTGGACGTCGACGCCGAATCCCATGAGGAAGCCCTTCGCTCGGCCCTCACGATGGAGCCGGGCGAAGAACGGGACGCCGCTTTTTCAAGCGCCCTCCAGCAAGACGGCGTCTTGCTCGATGACGAGCCGTACGCCGATTGGGCCGCCACAGCCCGACAAGCTCTTGAACTATTGCGCCAACGAGCCCGTTTAGAGCTGGCCCGGGACCGCGCCCGGGGCGCCGGGCGGTCGCACCTTGACGCTGTCATCGATGCATGGGAAAACTGTCTGGCCCACGACCCGGCGTCAGAAGAGGCGGCGGCTGCGCTGGTGCGGGTCTACTTGGCCACAGGACAGCGCCAGCTGGCATCGAGCGCCGTTGAGCGCTGTGGCACCGCTCTCGAAGCCCTGGGGCTGGCGGCATCGCCGGCCTTGGAGGCAGCCAGGCGAGAGATCTATGGGGCGGTAGCCCCGGGTGGCGAGTTTCGAAGCCCGAGCGCCGTGGCCCCGCAGGCGTACCACGGTAAAGAAGAGCGCCGGGTTGTGAGCGTGCTGTTCGCACAACTCTCTGGCCTTTCCGGTGAGCACGGCGGGCAGGGCCCCGAGGAGATGAAGCGCCGGGTTGGGAGCGCGCTAGCGGCCGCCATAGCCGAGGTCGAAGGTCTTGGCGGTTCAGTCACGTCCGTTTCCGGCGCCGGCATCGCCGCCGTCTTTGGCGCCCCCGAAACCCACGAAGACGACCCCGAACGAGCGGTCAGGGCCGGGTTCCGTATGCTGTCGACGACCTGGCCCGAGCGAGGCGATGACCAGGACGGACGGCTGTCGCTCCGCATCGGGGTCGAGACTGGCTCAGCCGTCGTTGGCCCTCTCTGGCCGGCCGCCGGTGCCGGCTACGGCGCCGCCGGGCAAGTGATCGAAACCGCTGCCACTTTGCAGTCGGCAGCGAAGGCGGGCTCGGTGCTGGTGGGCCCGGCCACGAAGCTCGCCACTGAAGGCATTTTCGAGTGGGGGCCTATCCAGGAAGTTGCTGTCGGCACCCGGGCCAAGCCGTTGGAAGCCGTCTACATGGTGCGGCCAAAGGCCCGGCGCCCTGGCTCCCGGGGCGAACGGGGGGCCGCACGGTCCGTCCGCTTGGTGGGCCGTCAAACAGAGCTTTCCACGCTGGACGACGCGCTCCGGCAGGCCACGTCGGGGACGGGCTCTGTCATTTTCGTCGTGGGCGAGCCCGGGCTAGGCAAAACCCGCCTGGTACAGGAGTGCCGGAGGCGTTTTATGGCGTGGGCCGGTGCCGGCACCGGCAGGCTGCCGCTCTGGCTCGAGGGGCGGTGCGCGTCGTATGCGTCCTCGACACCATATGGTCTCTACCAGCAACTTCTGTCGGCCTGGACCGGGGTCGCTCCGGAGGAGGGGGATCAGGTCGTTGGCACCGCTCTCGAGCGCGCCCTTCAGGCGGTATTTGGCGGCGATGCCGGTCACGTCCCCTTCCTGGCCCATCTGATGGGAGTTCGTAAAGGTGGTGACTCAGCCTCCGTGGCCCGGCTAAGCCCCGAGGCGCTGCAACGGGCTACCTTCGCTGCGGTCGAAGCATTGGTGGCGCAGCTGGCGTCAAAAGGGCCAACCGTCTTGGTCCTGGAGGACTTGCATTGGGCCGACCCGACGTCGTTGCGGCTGACGGAAGAGCTGGCGAACCTGGCCGGCACGGCCGCGCTATTACTGATCGCCACCCGGCGCCCCGAGCCGGACCCCGGCGTCTCGGTCCTCGAGACCA
>JASHVH010000308.1 GCA_030039575.1 Acidimicrobiales bacterium
CGGCGGTGTCCTCGCCTTCGGCGACGCCAGCTGGTACGGGTCGGCCAGCAAACTGCACCTGGCCAAGCGGGTTATCGGGATGGCAGCTACGCCAAATGGCCGCGGTTATTGGCTGGTGGCCAGCGACGGGGGCGTTTTCGCCTACGGGAACGCCCGCTTTTACGGGTCCACTGGAAAGTTCCACCTGGCCTCGCCCATTGTCGGTATCGCGGCCACGCCGGACGGCCACGGTTACTGGCTGGTGTCCAGCGGAGGCGGCATTTTCGCCTTCGGTGACGCCCGTTTTTACGGGTCGGCGGGCGACCTCCACCTCGCGCACAGGATTGTCGGCGTTGTCCCGAGCCCGGACGGACGGGGCTATTTCCTGGTGGGAAGGGACGGCGGAGTGTTCGCCTACGGCGACGCCCGCTTCCTCGGCTCCCTTCCCGGCGAGCGCATAGTTACCAGTGTGGCGGCCGTGGCCCCAACCGACAATGGTCGCGGCTACTACGTGGTGGCCACGAACGGCAGGGTTTACGCCTTCGGGGCCGCCACCCCGGCGCGTCTGCTCGAGGGGGCCGGTCTCAGCCTCGACGGGGCGGTCGCCATCGTCGGTTACCGTTCGCCCGTTTAGCCTTTAGCCCGTTTAGCCTTTAGCCCGTTTAGCCTTTGGCCCGTTTAGCCCCCACCGGCCGTCCGGCGGCCTGAACTTTACGACTCGGAGACGTTTTCCAGCATGGCGAGGTCGGCGTCCACCATCATGCGCACGAGGTCCTCGAAACTCACTTCCGGTTTCCAGCCGAGCACCTCGTGGGCGCGAGTGGCGTCCCCGATGAGAAGGTCCACTTCTGCGGGCCGAAAATAGCGGTCCTCGACCCGGACGTGGCGTTCCCAGTCCAACCCAACGTGACCAAACGCTATCTCGCAAAACTCGCGCACCGAGTGCGTCTCGCCGGTGGCGATCACGTAGTCGGCCGGCCCGGGCTGCTGGAGCATCAGCCACATGGCCCGCACGTAGTCGGGCGCGTAGCCCCAGTCACGCTGAGCGTCGAGGTTCCCGAGCGAGACGTGGTCGTCGAGGCCAAGCTTTATCCGTGCTACCGCATTGGTGATCTTTCGAGTGACGAACTCGAGGCCCCGCCTTGGGCTCTCGTGGTTGAACAGTATCCCGGAGCTGGCGTGCAACTGGTAACTCTCACGGTAATTGACAGTGGCCCAGTGCCCGTAAACTTTGGCCACCCCGTAGGGGCTGCGGGGGTAAAAGGGCGTATGTTCCGTTTGGGGGCTCTCCACCACTTTCCCGAACATTTCTGACGAACTGGCCTGGTAAAAGCGGATGGAGGGGTCGACCATCAAAATGGCGTCCAGCAGCCGGATAACCCCGAGCGCAGTGACCTCGCCGGTCAGTACCGGCTGGGCCCAGGAGGTCATGACGAAGGACTGGGCCGCCAGGTTGTACACCTCAGAGGGCTGGTGGTCGCGCAGCACCCTTATGAGCGAGGACTCGTCCAGCAGGTCGGCCGCCACCAGGGTGATCTTGTCAGCGAAATGGGCTATGCGTTCGAAGGTCACAGTGCTGCTGCGGCGGTGGGCCCCCACCACGTCGTAACCCTTCGAGAGCAATAGCTCGGCCAGGTACGAGCCGTCTTGTCCTGTGATACCTGTTATCAGGGCTGTCGGCATCCACCCAGCATGGCCGTCCCGCGAGCGGTTGGGCAAGCCGACGCGGGGTCCTTCCGGCTCGGCTACCACCCGGCACCGCCCCTCCGTGCTGCTCGCCGGCCTCTCTGGCCGTGGCGGGCGCTAGTTCCCTTGTGCCGGCTGGACGCCTGCCGATTGTGGGCCCGACAGCGCGCGCACCGCCGCGTCGACGTTCGAAAATATGCGGTCGGGGCCGATGGCGTTGAGGAGCCCAGCCCGTCGGAGGTCGCGGTGCGCGAGCGGCGACGCGCGGGCGACGGCGACCTCGACCCCCTCCTTTTCCAGTTGCGTTATGAGGCCTCCCAGGGCCTGCGCTCCTGTGTAATCGATGTCAGGGATGGCGTCGCCGTCGATGACGAGGGCGCGGACCGGCTGGGGGGCCGCAGTGATGACCTCTCGGATCCGCTCGACGACGTGGGTGGCATTGCCGTACCACAACGCGGCGTAGAGCAGGTACACGACGACGCCGGGGACCTGCTCGGTGGGCACGCCGGCGTCGGTCTGGATCCAGTGGTCGGTGCCGGGTTCCCGCCCGAGGACAGCGTCGCGAGGGCGAGCCGCCAGGCGGGTCCGCTGGGCCAAGGCGAGGAGGGCGGCGGCCACCACCCCCTGTTCAATGCCCACGAACACGACGACGACCAGGGTGATGATGGCCAGCGCAAACTCGACCACATTGAACCTGAAAATGGAACGCAGGACGCCGAAGCGGAACAGCTTCGTGGCTACGAACATGAGAACGGCCCCTAGGGCGGCTTCAGGCAGATCTTTCAGCAGGCCTGTGGCCACCGCGAGGACGAGGACGACGGCCCCGGCGGCGGTCAAGCTGACGACCTGGGTCCGCCCCCCGGCGGAGGCCACAATGGCGGTCCGGGGCGGGCTGGCGTCGACCGCGAACGAGCCTGCGAACCCGGCCAGCAGGCTGCCCGCCCCCACTGCGGCCAGGTCCATGTTGAAAGCCTCTGGCCCGGCCCGTTGCCCAGAGCCGCCGCCGGCGGGCCGGGCCGTGGCCGACGTCTGCACAGTGCACAAGAAGGCGACGGTGACCGCTGCCACCACCAGTTGCCCGAGTTGGTGCAGGGTGGCGTGGGGGAACGCCAGGTGAGGCAGCGTGGCGGGCACGGGCCCGATCACCACTACGCCACGGCCAATGAGCCCAGCCGCACTGACGAGCGCAGTAGCCCCCACGATCCCGAGCAAAGCGCCGGGGATCTTCCGGTCGATTGCTTCGCACACGACGATAATGGTGAGGACGCAGACGGCAATTCCCAGGGCCCAGCCGTTGAAATCGCTCAGCTGGTCGAAAAACGTCCGCATGCGGCCGATAGTGGTGGTGCCGCCGCCAGGGAGGCCGAAGACAGTAGGCAATTGTTTGACGAATATCTCGACCCCGATGCCGGCGAGCAACCCGGTGAGCACGGGGACCGGGAAAAAGTCGGCAATCCAACCCAGCCGGAGCAGCCCCGCGGCGACTAACAGGGCTCCGACCAGCAATGCCGTCGCGCTGACCAGGTGGCTGTAGGTAGAAGAGCCGGCGACCGCCAGTGCGGCGACGCCGGCGGCAAAAACGGGAGCGATGGTGGAGTCGGCGCCAACCGACATCTGAGGGTGGCGGCCGAACAAGGCGAACAGGACAGATCCGGCTACGAAAGCGTAAAACCCGGTTACCTCGGGCATCCCGGCGAGGTGGGCCGTTGCCATTTGCTCAGGGATGGCGATGGCCACCAGAGTCAGGCCCGCAAGGGCGTCAGCAGCCAGCCAGGGGGCCTGGTACCCACGCAGTGTGGGCAATATCGGGAACTGTCGCCTCGCCACTTCCCGCCCTACCAAGATCCGCGGTTGAAGAGGGTTCGGGAACTCCGCGAGGGAGACGGCAGCTGCTCGCTCTTGTCAACCGGAAGGTGTGCCTGCAGAGAGGCCGTGTGCCCGGCCGCGCCCGTGATGCCGACGAGCCGGTGCTCGCCGGCAGGTCCAGGCTCCCCCTCGACCCACGCCTTCATCAGCGGCGATGCGATTCCCGGCACACTAGCCAATCTCCCAGTGCGGTCTGAGCCAGTTCCAAGGTTGGCCGGCTCAGCTGAGCGCCTATCAGCACCAACAAACAGAGGAGCACATCATGGCACTCAGGAAACCCCTGGTAACGCTGGCCTTGGCCGGCGGTGCGTTCGGCCTCAGTATGGGGATCGGCTACGCCGTAGCCAGCGCGGCGACGAGCGGTAGCGCGACACCGTCGTCTTCGTCAGCCACGGTGACGTCGTCGTCCGCGACGTCTACCAGCACTCCATCGCACCCTTGCCCGAACATGGGCAGTGCGCCGGGAGCGTCAGGCTCGAGTGGCGGCACGGCAACGGGATAGGTGCCGCCACCGCATGAGGTAGGCGGCCGAGCCGCCACTTCTACGCCTGCCCGAGCGGGCCCGGGCGTGCGGTCCCGGTCAAGCCGGCGCCAGTCAAAGGAGCCCGATCACGCGATGGCGGTGAACTGACCGCTGTGGAGCGGGCATCATGGAGCGGGCCGTACGGAGAAGGCCCGGTGCAAGAGCGCCCTCTCGGTGCAGCAAGCCGAACTGGTTGCGAAAACCGCAAAAATTTGCCCCTAACCGCAACGAGGTGGCCCTGCTGCACCGAGAAGCGTCTCCGCCGGCCGGGCCGCCCGGTTTTTCCCGACCCCTGCGCTCGCAACTAGTGTTGTGCGGTCGCCACCCCGCTCGGCGGGTACTAAGGAGAACCAGTGGACCTGTTCGAGTACCAGGGCAAGCAGTATTTCGCCCGCTACGGCATCCCCGTCTCGCCGGGCGGTCTGGCCGTCACCCCGGACGAGGCCGTCGCGCTGGCCGAAACGATCGGTTT
>JASHVH010000309.1 GCA_030039575.1 Acidimicrobiales bacterium
TGGACGCCAAGAGCGCCGAACGCTACGCGCAGATGAAGGTGCGGTACCAACGCTGCCTGGGTAGGCCAAACGGTGCCGAACCAGCCGGCCCGGCACACTCACCTCAGTTCGATGTGACCGCCGACGTACGCCGGGAGCCCCGAGAGGAGGTCAACAACACATCGAGGGCGACCCAGATTTTCGACCGCATCCGCCGAGATCAGGGTACTTGAGGAGCCCGGATCGTTGATGCTTGCTGTAGCTTTCGTTGCGAGACAGGATGAGTGACGCAATGACGAACTCGCCACGGCCGCGGGCGGCGCTCGAGGCAGACGGCGCGCCGAGCCCGGCCGAAGCTCCCGAAGCGGGCCGCTCCGCCAATGAAAGCGCCGGTTTGGCCGAGCCCGATGGCCTCGACCATCTGCGGAGCGCGGCGGAAGACCTCGTGGCGACCCACCGCATCGCTGCTTTACCCGGTGAGAAGCCACCGCTGCCAAGAGTGCTGGCCATCGCCAACCAGAAAGGCGGCGTCGGCAAGACGACCACCGCCGTGAACCTGGGCGCCGCCCTAGCCGAGCTGGGTTACCGCGTGCTGGTGGTTGACCTGGACCCTCAGGGCAATGCGACCACTGGGCTCGGCGTTAACGCCCGCAACCTGGATACTTCCATTTACGACGTCATCTTGCACGATGTCCCCATCGAAGACTGCATCGAGCCGACCAACCTGCGGAACCTGTTCCTGGTGCCGGCGACCATCGACCTGGCCGGGGCCGAGATCGAGCTCGTGCCGGCCTTCAGCAGGGAGATGCGGCTCCGGCGGGCGATAGGCACCGTTTTGAGCGATTTTGATTTCCTTCTGATCGACTGTCCTCCTTCGCTCGGCTTGCTCACGGTCAATGCCCTGGCTGCGGCTCAAGAGGTGGCGGTACCGATCCAGTGCGAGTACTACGCACTGGAGGGGCTCGGGCAGCTGCTCAACAACATCGAACGGGTCAGAGCCAACCTCAACCCTGACCTCAATGTGTCCACGATCATCATGACCATGTACGACGCCCGGACGCGCCTGGCCGAACAGGTGGTGGACGAGGTGCGGCGCCACTTTGGGGACCGGGTCTGCCGCAGTGTCGTACCGCGGACGGTCAGGCTGTCGGAAGCTCCGTCGTTCGGCCAACCCATCGTCGTCTTCGACCCATCATCGAGGGGTGCGACGGCTTACCGGGAGCTAGCCAAGGAGGTGAGCGGTGGCGCGCCGCAGCGGGTTGGGTAGAGGCCTCAGCGCCCTGATCCCGACAGACGCCCTGAAAGACCGGGGGGCACTTGTAGAACTGGCGGTCAGCATCGTCCGCCCGAACCCGCGTCAGCCGCGAGAACGTTTCGACGAGAACGGCTTGGCCGCCCTCACCGCCTCTGTGCGCGAGGTCGGCCTCTTGCAGCCGGTGCTGGTCCGCCAGGTCGGCGAGAGCGAGTACGAGCTGATCGCAGGCGAAAGACGTTGGCGAGCCGCTCGCAGAGCCGGGCTGGACACCATCCCGGCCATCATCCGCACCGCATCGGAGGGCGAAAGCCTGCAACAGGCGCTCATCGAGAACCTCAACCGGGAAGAGCTCAACCCGCTGGAAGAAGCCGCCGGCTACCAGCAGCTCATCGAGGACTTTGGCCTCACCCACGAACAGCTCTCGACGCGAGTGGGCAAGAGCCGGGTCGCCATCACCAACGCTCTTCGCCTTTTCCAGCTGCCCCCCTCGGTCCAACGGCTGGTGGCCGAGGACCGCATAACGGCAGGGCACGCCCGCGCCCTGCTGGGCACCCCGGACCGGGCGTTCCAAGAAGCGTTCGCGCGAAAAGCCGCCCAGGAACAGCTTTCCGTCCGGGCCGTCGAGGACGCCGTTCGCCTCCACAACGAGCGTTCTCAGCCGCAGGACATCGAGCGGCCCCGCCCGTCGCCGACCCGCCTTCGGCCACCCGGCATCCTCGAACTGGAGGAGCTGCTGGCTGACCACCTGAGCACCAAGGTGCGGGTGGACATGGGGGCCAACCGCGGCAAGGTCATCATCGAGTTCGCCACTCTCGAGGACCTGGAGCGCATCTACAGGGCGATGACCGAACCAAACTAGGGCCGCATCAGCCGGCTGTACCGTGCCTCCTTCACACGTCAGCTCCAGCTGGTCGCTCCTCTAACCGTCTCCCGAGGGCTCCGGAGACCGGCGCTCGGTCCCTCCGGGCAACAGGAGAGGCACACCCTCCACCTGACCAGCTGCGGGACTTGACCCTGTGCGAGTCGACCAACCTACGGAGAGTGGCAAACGAGGTTCACCTACTACCTAAGGGTAGAGCCACCTCGACCTCATCCACAGCTGTGAAAAATACTGTGGATTCGCGGCCGTCGGCCCTGCGATGGCATTACGAGATGTGTTGCTTCAGCTCCTGGAGCAGCTGCGCCTTGCCTTTCGCCCCGACGAGCCGGAGCTGAGGGACGCCCTCCTTGAACAAGATCAACGTCGGTACGCTCATCACTTCAAAGCGCCTGGCGATCTCTAGGTTGTCGTCTACGTTCACCTTGCCGACCCGGAGCCGGCCTTCGTTTTCCTTGGCGATCTCGTCAAGGACGGGCTCCATCATTTTGCATGGCCCGCACCACTCCGCCCAGAAGTCGACCAGTACCGGCTCGGATGCCCCGACCACCTCTTCGTCGAACGTCGCCTCGGTTAGTGCGGACAACTCTGACATTTGTTAGCCAAGCCTTTCGATTGCACCGGCGCCGCACCTTCTGCGTCGCCGTCACGCTCCAAATAACAACCGTTGGGGAACCCGGCATGTTCCCTGCCGGCCGGGGCTCCCCGGTCCGACGATAGCCGACCCGCCGGCGGGCCCCGTCACGCCGGCGGCGTCAGCCCCCGTGCTCCTCGAGCCATCGCTCCGCGTCGATCGCCGCCATGCACCCGCTGCCGGCCGCCGTTACTGCCTGGCGGTAGCGGTGGTCGGCCACATCCCCGGCCGCGAAGACACCGTCGACCGTCGTGGCCGTAGTCCCCTCGGCCGTCAAGACGTAACCCCGCTCGTCCAGAGCCAGCTGGTCTCGCAGGATGTCGGTGTTGGGTGCGTGGCCGATGGCAACGAACAGCCCTGTCACCCCGAGCACTTCCTCTTCGCCCGTTTGGACGTTATGCAGCTTCAGGCCTTCGACCTTCGTGTCCCCCAGGACGTCGGTGACGACGCTGTCCCAAACGAAACGGATCTTCGGGTTGGCCATGGCCCGGTCCTGCATGATCTTGGACGCACGCAACTCCCGGCGCCTGTGGACGATGGTCACCGACTCCGCGAACTTGGTGAGGAAGATCGCCTCCTCGAGGGCGGAGTCACCACCGCCGATCACGGCCAGGTGCTGGCCCTTGAAGAAGAACCCGTCGCAGGTGGCGCACGTTGACACGCCGTAACCCAGCAGGCGGCGCTCGGAGGGCAGGTTGAGCATAAGGGCGCGCGCCCCCATGGCCACGACCAGCGCCTTGGCGTCGGCTTGAAGCTCTTCGCCGGTGGACGGGTCGCGGTACCAAACCGTCTGGGGGCCCTCGTCCTGAAGCTTGACGCGCACCGCCTTGGCCGCCACCAGTTCGGCGCCGAAGCGCTCGGCCTGCGCCCTCATCTGGTCCATCAAAAGCGGGCCGAGGATCCCCTGAGGGAAGCCCGGGTAGTTCTCCACCTCGGTGGTCAGCATCAACTGGCCGCCGGGTTGGTCGCCGGTCGACGACGGCTCCCCTTCGAGCACCAACGGCCGAAGGTTGGCCCGAGCCGCGTAAAGGGCGGCGGTCAGGCCGGCCGGTCCCGAACCAAGGATGATCAGCTGTCGCGTCCCGTTGTCCATTTCGCTCCTATCTCCCGAGGCTCGTTAACTAACGCAGCCCTTCCGGTATTCCGGGCCGCCACCTACACGTCAGCCCAACAGAGGTCCTGGGAACTACCCGCTGGGAAGAGAGCGGCCGTCCATCAACACCGGCCATGCTACGGCTCAGTCTTCCT
>JASHVH010000310.1 GCA_030039575.1 Acidimicrobiales bacterium
GCGGGGCGGACAGACCAAGGCCGACAGGACGAGGCGGCCAGACTGGGCCGCCCGGGCGGGGCGGACAGACCAAGGCCGAGCGGACGAGGCGGCCGGACTGGGCCGCCCGGGCGGGGCGGACAGACCAAGGCCGAGCGGACGAGGCGGCCGGACGGGGCCGGCGGGACCGGGGCGGACAGGCGGAGGCCGAGCGGACGAGGCGGCCGGACGGGGCGGGGAGAGCAAGGCGGGCCGTAGTGGCCGCCGGCCGCTCGCACCCAAGCCTCGGGGGCCCGTTCGCCGCCGACGCCCTAGCGCGACAGCAGGGCGCTTTCAGTGCCCCGTGGCCCGTCAGCCGCGTGCTACGGCCTCCCGACCGGTGGTCTTAGTCGCCGACGCTCTGGCCCACGGGCCGCCGGGGAGCACCCTGGTCCCGGTGCCTCTGCCAGGAATGAACAGACAACCCGATCCCGGCCGCCACCATAAGTGCGCCGACCATACCCGCCCATGGCAGCGTCGCAATGGTGCTGAAGATGAGGGCGAAGCCGAGCACGAAGACCAGCGGACCAACCCACCTTCGCTCGGAGCAGGCTTTCGCCCACACGCAACACGTCTGCCACACGCGCCGCAAAGCCACTATGACTGCGCCTTTGTGGCCCGAAAGCTTCCTGGCCAGCTCGGGGTCCCCGGCCTCCACCATGGCCTGGATGGCGGCAAGTTGCTGGCGTTCCCTGACCGAGAGCCTTATCTTGTCTCCAGCGCTCATCGTCTTGCCCCTGCCCACTGCTTGTGGCCTTAGCCTACATCGATCATCAGAAGGTTCCAATGGCGCGACGGGCAAATTCGCCAACTGCGCCCAGCCAGGCCAAAAACAGGCCATTGGCCCACCGTACGGCGAGCCCGTGGCTCCCGCCATCGGCGCCGCCCACTTAAGGACCGATCAACGACGCGCCGGTGAAAGGCGAGTATCGTAGCGCCCATGGCGACTCCGCCACCCAGATCAAGCAGATCAAACGCACGGCCTCGCACCGGGGAGGCCGAGAAATCACCACCGCCGTCGAGCGGGCAGAAGCGGACCACAGGGGGTACCAAGGCGGCCGCCGCCGCCAACCGCCCGAAGGCGAGCGGCGCGGTAAAAAGTCCCCAAGCGACCCGGCGAGCGGCTAGCACAGCCGCCGGCACAACAGTGGCCAAGACGACGCCGGCCGCGGGCCGGGGAGGGCGCGGGCTGCCGCGGACGCTATCGTTCGACATTGGGGGGACGGGCCTGAAGGCGTCGGTGCTGTCGAGGGATGGCGAACTTCTTCACAACCCCGTGAGAACTCCGACTCCCTACCCGCTCCGGCCCGAGCAGCTCGTTTACGCCCTCAGCGAGCTGGCGACGGGCCTTCCCTCGTACCAGCGGGTATCGGCCGGGTTCCCGGGGATGGTGAGGGAAGGACGTTTACTTTCAGCCCCGCATTTCATCTCCCCGACAGGGCCCGGCGGAAGGCCGGCCCAGGAGCTCGAAAAGGCGTGGTGGGACTTCGACCTCCAGGAGGCTCTGGCGAACGCGCTGGGCAAGCCTTGCCGGGTGGCCAACGACGCCGACGTCCAGGGCTCTGCGCTCATAAAGGGTCAGGGGCTCGAATTTGTGGTAACGCTCGGCACCGGCGTTGGTTCAGCCATATTCTGGAAAGGAAAGCTCGCTCCCCACATCGAGCTATCCCAGCACCCTCTGGGCAAAGGTGCCCGGACTTACAACGAGATGCTTGGCGAGGAAGCCCTGCAGAGGGTGGGCAACAAGAAGTGGAACGCTCGTGTCGCCTCGATGCTCTCCGTGCTGAAAGCATTGGTCTTCTACGACCACTGTTACATCGGCGGCGGTAATTCGCACAAAGTGAAGATAAACCTCCCGCCGGACGTCAGCCTGGCCAGCAACACGGCGGGGATCCTCGGGGGGATCAAGCTATGGGAGCGGACCTGAATCAGGCGAGGACGTCGCGCGAGGTCATGCGAGCCCACGCCGCCGCCCCGAAGACGGCTACGTAACCGGCCTGCAGGATCAGGTCCTTCCCGATGTTGTGCCAATAAACCGGGTCGCGCACCAGGTCGCTAAAAGCGGTCCAGTAGTTCGTGAACAGCCACGGGTGGAGGAAGGAGACCTCCGACACGCTGTCGAGGATGGCCGAGACGATAACCGCCCCGAGCGTCACCGCCATAGCCGCGATGGGTACGTCGGTAAGGGTGGAAACAAAAAGCCCAATCGACGCCAGCCCGAACATGGAAAGGCCCACGATCAGGGCGGCGAGCAAGCTCCGGCCCATGCCGTCCACGAAAGAGATGGTGGTGCCGGAGAGCGTTACCACCACGCCGTGAGGGAAAAAGGCCACCCCGGCGATGAGGCCGGCGACGACTATGACCAGGGCGGCCACAATGCAGAACAACCCCACCACGATGCCTTTGGCCGCCAACAGGCGGGCCCGGCCCGCCGGCCGGACGAGTAGGTACCTGAGGGTGCCGAGGCTCGCCTCACCGGCGATGGCATCCCCCGCCACGACGGAGATGGCGAGCGGGATAAAGAAGGGCATCGCTACGGTTAGCGCGGCCAAAGCCGTGAAGACGCCGTTCTGAGTGACGCGGTCGACGAAAGCCGGCCCGTTCCCGTTTGCCGGCCCCCCGGAGAGGTACACGGCCAGGGCCAAGAACACCGGTACGGCGACGAGCACACCCAGCAGCGCTTTGATGCGCGCCCGGCCGAAGACGGTGCGCGCTTCAACCAGCCACATCTGCGGCTCCGGACGGGCCGGCGGGGCCCTCGCGGGGCTGGAGGACGTTCACGCCGCTCGAGCGGCCAAAAGGCTCACCCGGCCACATTGAAGCCCTCCCCGGTCAATGCCACAAAGGCGTCCTCGAGCGAGAGTTGTTCCCGTAGCAGCATGCGCACCCCGATGCCCGCCTCGACCAAGGACCGGCAACAGTCCTCGGGCCGCAGGCCGTCCAGCGTGCCGACGAGTTGCGGCCCCTGAACGGCTACGTCAGCCATCCCCATCCTGGCCAGCACCTCCGCCGCCCGCACGGGGTCGTCGGCCTCGACCCGGAGCTTGGGGGCGGCACTGGCCCGGAGGTCGGCGAGGGTCCCTTGCATCAGGAGCTTGCCCCGGTGCATGACACCGACGTGGGAACAAACCTGCTCGATCTCGGAAAGCAAGTGAGAAGAAAGGAAAACCGTTGTCCCCTCGGCCCCCAGCTGGCGGATGAGATGGCGGATCTCGCGGGTACCTTGAGGGTCCATACCGTTGGTGGGTTCGTCGAGGACCAGCAGCTGGACCGGCCGCAGCAGGGCCCACGCCAAGCCCAGGCGCTGGCGCATCCCGAGCGAATAGGCCCGGTACTTCTTCTTGGCGGCCGCTGTCAGCCCGACCCTCTCCAATGCTTCGGCGATCCGCTTGGCTCTGGTCGGCGAGCGCCAGTCGGGGCCCATGGCGTCGAACCGGGCCAGGTTGTCCTGGGCGGATAGCCAGGGATAGAAGGCCGGGCCTTCGACGAGGGCCCCTACGTGGGGGAGCGTGGACATCGACCGTTGTGGCATCGGTTGGCCAAGCAGGCTCCAGTTCCCGGCTGTGGGGGTGACCAGGCCCAGCAAGACGCGGATAGTCGTCGTTTTCCCCGAACCGTTCGGGCCAAGGAACCCGTACGTGCTGCCGGCGGGCACGGCCAGGTCTATGTCGTCGACCGCTCGCAGGTCGCCGAAATGCTTGGCCAGGCCGTGGGTCTCGACCGCCATTGAGGCGGTCCCTCCAGGCACTGCCCAGCCGCCGGCGCTCAGGTGTTAGCGGAGGCAGCCGCCTCCAGCACGCTCGGGGTCACTAAGCCGGCGTAGAAACGGCCGTTCGGCATGATTAGGGCGTTCAGGAGGTCGGTGCTGAACAGGCGTCCCTGCTGGCCATGGACCGTGACCACCGTCGTCACGGCTGACAGCGGGCCCGACTCAACGGAGCCGAGGG
>JASHVH010000311.1 GCA_030039575.1 Acidimicrobiales bacterium
CGATGGAGGAAGCGCAGGCCGTCTGTGACCGGGTGGCCATCATCGACCATGGCCAGCTGCTCACGACCGAGACGCCGTTGGACCTGATCGAAAAGCACAAGGACGACCCTCGGGTACGCGCCGTGGCCCACGGAGAAGTCACGCTGGAGGACGTCTTCATCGGGTTGACCGGGAGCGAGGTCCGTGATTAGCGCTCCGGTGGCCAGGGCAAGGCCGCCTATCCAACTCATACTCGCGTCTTTGCTTCGGGCTGACTCGACCGTCCTTGTCAAGAACCGCCGAGCCTTGATCATCAGCATCGCCCTACCAATCGTCCTGCTCATAACGACCAACTCGGCCAAGGGGACAAATAACCTCGGCGGGGCGTTGTTCGTGATCGGTTTGTGCACCACTTATGGCCTGATGTCGACTTCGATCCTCGGCTACGCACTGACGGTGGCACGTGACCGTGAAAAGGGTGTCTTCCAGCGCCTCCGCGTTACCCCGGCGCCGACCTGGGCCATCATGAGCAGCCGGCTGGCCGTGCAGGTGGCGGCCAACCTGCTCATCGCCCTCATAGTCCTCATTGTTGGCAGCGGTCTCCACCACCTGACATTGTCGGTCGGCCAGTACCTGCTGTTCCTGCTGATTTCAGTGCTGGGCGGCGCCGTTTTCCTCAGCATCGGCCAGACGATGGTGGGTTTGTTGAAGTCGGCCGATACCGTCAACGCGGCGGCGCGTATCGTCTTCATCGCGCTGATATTCCTGGGTCTTTTCGGCCAGAGCGGTGCGCTCGGCGCCACCTGGGAGTCCATCTCGCGTTGGACCCCTACCGGGGCGGTGATGACGCTGTTCGCCGGAGTGTTGGACTTGTCGGCATGGAGTGCTCGGGACACCCTTTGTATAGTGGCGTCCTTCGGCTACATCGCCTTTTTCGCCGCCATCGGGATCCGCTGGTTCCAGTGGGAAGCTCGCTGATCAAGCTCTTCCCGAAGTCGCCCGCCGCCCGTTGGGCCCTTGCTCACCTCACACGCGCCGGTTTTGTCGGGCAGCATTGTGTCCAGGTGACGTCGGCACGGGCGCCGTTCAAATGAGCGGTCACTACTCGGCCTGGGGACCGCCTCCCGCATCGTCGACCTCTGCCGGAGCCACCAGCGCCACCCCCGCCAGTAGCCCGCCATCGACCCGGAGGTCAGCCCCCGTGACGAACGAGGACAGCGGGCTGACAAGGTAAAGGGCGGCGTCAGCCACCTCCGCCGCCAGCCCGACGCGACGCATCGGGTACATCGAACCCCACTCCCGGATCACGCCGCCCGGGTCGTTCGGCGAGACGCCCCGCGCCGCCGCCCTCAGCATTGGAGTGTCGATCGAACCAGGCGAGATGCTGTTGACCCGGATGCCCTCGTGGCCGTGATCGACCGCCATGGCCCTTGTCATGGCGACGATGGCACCCTTGCTGGCCGCATAAGCGACGACGTTTTGCTGGCTGGCTAGGGCCTGAACGGAAGCGATATTGACGATCGCGCCTGCGCCGTTCGTGCGCATCAGCGGCACGGCGTGCTTGGCCATCAAGAACATGCTCCTGACGTTCACAGCCAACACCTCGTCCCATATCTCTGGCGGGGTCGACTCCACCGTGCCATAACGCTGGATGCCGACGGAGTTGACTAGGGCACTGACCCGGCCGTGGCGGCGGCCGACTCCTTCCATAAACGCCCCCACTTGCCGAGGGTCTGAAACGTCGACCACCGAACCACGAGCATCGGCGCCCGCCCCCCGCAGTTCCCGTTCGAAATCCGCCACGCCCTCAGGGTCATTTGCTGCGAACTCCACCACAGATCCGTGCTCGACGAAGCGCTCGACGACGGCCCGGCCAATACCGGAACTGCCTCCGGCGACGACGGAGACCGAACCTTGTAAAAGGCCACCCATGCCTGCCACAGTCATCGACCCTCCCGCATGGCGCATTTTATTTCCATTCCCCGGAGCCTATTTTTGGCCCGGTGGGGTCAGCAGGCCAGCCGCCAGGGCGCGTTCGAAATGCTCGATGGTGGCGCGTACCCCTTCTTCGATCGGGGTGTTCGGGACTCCACCGACCAGACCGTCGAGCGTCGGCTCTTCGAGCAGCGCCGGCACGCGGAGTGGCGCGTGCTCGGAGGTTATGAGACCTTTGGCCGCCGGGACGACCCGCTCGATCAAATCTATGAGTTCCGCCATCGGGACGCGTTGTCCGGGGACGTTACAACAGACGGCGTCACCCGACGCCATCGCGGCGCGCGCCGACGCGATGAAGGCGGCCGCGCAGTCGGGGGCGTACGTAAGCAAGACGCTGCCCCCAAACTTGACGTGGTAGGGCACTCCAGCGGCGGCCGCCAGCATCGCCACTGTCGGGCCCGACGTCATACCCTGGTCACGTCCCGGCCCATAGACGATAAAGGGCCGCAACCCGATAGACCCGATGCCATGGTCCATGGCGTAAATGCGAGCCGTCCCCTCGTTCGCCATTTTGTAAACGCCATAATGTGACTCCGGGAGGAGGGGCGAGGTGTCGGAGACCATCCCGCTCGAGAAGTACGAACTGCTCCCGAATACCGCCCCCGAGCTGGCGTACACGACGCCGGTCGGGCGCCCGGCGTGGCGGGCCGCCTCGAAGATGTTCACCGTGCCAACCACATTTACCATGGCCCCGAGGGGGGGATCCGCAGCGCAGAAGGGGACCTGCAGGCCGGCCAGGTGGACGATGTGGGTGATATCCCGCTCGGCCACGAGGTCGGCGACCGCCTTAGTCGCCGTGACGTCGAGGGCGACGAAGTCCAGCTTGTCCTCCCCTTGTGGGTGGGACACCAGCCGGAACCTCCGCAGATCTTCGTTCAGGTCCGTAGCTATTACCTCGACGCCGGCGTCCAGGAGCCGTCGTACGGCCCAGGCTCCGATGCACCCTCCCGCCCCGGTGACGAGGAAACGTTCTGTCTTACCGGACATTGGCTTTCTCCTATCTGCCCCTAGGCGCCCACGCTGCTTCCGGGTGACCCTCGGCGCGAACTTATCCAAAATTGGCTTGACTCTCCCTCTGGGGGAGGAGCCAGGCTGGGCCTATGGCAATTCAACCTCCTGGTGCCGGCGCCGGCCGGGCTCTCGGGCAGCCACGCCAGGCGCCAATCGCGCGACTCGGAGAGAGAGGGTCCTCGAATGACCACCAAACTGTCGATCGGCGACTTCTCGAAGATGACGTACCTGAGCGTGAAAGCCCTGCGCCGGTACCACGACATGGGTCTGCTGGTCCCCGCCCTCGTCGACCGGTTCACCGGTTACCGCTATTACGAGACGGCCCAGGTCCCGACCGGTCAGGTGATCCGCCGCTTCCGGGACCTGGGGATGCCGCTTGAGCAGGTAAAGGAGGTCCTCGAAGCCCCGGCCGTGGCCAGCCGTAACGAGCTGATCGCGGCCCACCTTCGGCACATGGAGGAAGCACTGGAGCAAACCCAGCGAACGGTGGCCTCGTTGAGGGCCCTGCTCGAACAGTCCCCTAAGTCGGCCGTCTCTGTCGAGTACCGCGCGGAAGAGGCGACGCCTGCGCTGGCCATCAGCGAGCCCGTGCCCATGAGCGACATCGAAGGCTGGTGGGAGGGCGCTTTCGAGGAGCTCCACCACGTCCTGCGCTCGTCGGGGGCGGAGCGGGCGGGCCCGGACGGGGCGTTGTACCCGAGCGAGTTTTTTGAAAACGAGCTGGGCACCGTCGTGGCCTTCGTGCCGGTGCGCGGCGAGGGCTCGATAGCAGGACGGGCCAAACTTATAGAGGTGCCGGCGGTCGAGGTGGCCGTCACCGTGCACCAGGGCGCCTTCAGTGAACTCGACCAGGCCTACGGAGCCCTCGGCACGTTCGTAGCCGAGCGAGAGATAGGCGTCGACGGGCCCATCAGAGAGCACTACGTGGTGAGCTTCGAGCACACCGATGACCAGTCACAGCACCGGACCGAAGTGTGTTGGCCGGTGTTCCGCACCAGACCCTGCGCTACCTGAAATCGGGCTCGATGACGAGCTCGTTACGCAACATTACGGTTGATTGCGAACCGCGCACCGTGAAGAACCGTGTGCACGTCGACATAGTGCCCACCGACCGTACCCGCGACCAGGAGGTCGCTCGCCTGGTCGAGTTGGGCGCCACTGAAAAGTGCTCGCTTATAGCGCGACGGCCACCCCCTTGGGGGCAACGGGCAACCTCGTCGGCACGAGTGGGAGGGAGCGGAGCCGCCGGCCCGTGGCCGAGAATATGGCGTTGGCAATGGCCGGAGCTACGGCGATCATCGGCGTCTCCCCCGCGCCCGCGGACGGGAGGTCCGGCCGGTCGACCAGGACCACCTCGATGACCGGCAGGTCGCTGAAGCGAGGCACGCGATAGCGCGAAAGGGAAAGTGGCCCGAGGCCGTCGCTTTCCCAGGGGACGGCCTCGAACAGCGTGCCACCGAGGGCCATCACGGTCGCCCCTTCCACTTGGCTGGCCACGGTGTCCGGGTTGACAATTGTCCCGCACTCATACGCGGTAACGACACGCTCGACCTTGGCCGCACCTTGCTCGTCGACGCTCACCTGGGCGCAGGACGCCACCCGGCCGCCTTTTTCCAGGCCGATGGCCACACCGGCACCGCGGCCCGGCCCGGGGCGGTTGAGCCGGCCGGTCCCACCAAAACGTTCGACCGCCGCCCGCAGCACGGCGGCCAGGCGCTCGTCATCGAGGTGACTTAGCCTGAACTCGACCGGGCCCGCGCCCGACATGTGCGCCAGTTCGTCTATGTGGCATTCACGGGCGAAATTGTTGGCGTTGGCACCCAATGCCCGGTAAGACCCCTGAGCCCGGGGCGAACCGGCAGGTTGGTAGCGCAGTCGACCATTAGAGACCGAGTACGGGAAGCCGAGGGCGGCAGGGCCGGCGTTGATGTCCAGGAAATCCCAGGCGGAAAGCCGTCCCTCGGCGTCCAGGGCGGCGCTCACATCGATCACCGCCATCGGGCGCAGGTACCCGAACTGGAATTCCTCCGCCCGGCTCCAGTGCACTTTGACGGGCCGGCCGGCGGCACGGGCCAAGCGCGCTGCCTCCAGCGCCACCGCGCCGTCGTGCTTGCCGCCGTAAGCGCTACCTGTAGGCGGGACGATGACCCGCACATCGGCTTCGTCTACCCCTAGTTGCTCGGCCAAGAAACGGCGCACGGGGAAGGGGCGCTGCGTGCCGGTCCAAGCCGTCAGGCGGCCGTCCTCCCAGGACGCCAAAGCGGCTCGCGTCTCGAGCGGGACATGGGCGATGTAGGCCGTTGTATACGTCGCGTCCAACCGGGCATGCGCGCCGCCGAACGCCGCTTCCACCTCGCCCCACGAATCGTCGACGCTTCGTTGCCAGCCGGTAGCGGCCGCCGGGTGCGAACGGAGGTACGCGGTCACGTCCCCCTCGACGGCCGCCGGCGGGTCCCATTCCGCCCTGACCGTCTCCACCGCCCGCCGCGCCGTGGCCCGGTCGGCCGCGGTCACGCCCACGAAGCCATCGTGGCAAAAAACCACCACCCCGGGCAGGTGCTCCGCGGCGGAGGAGTCGATTTCCCTCAGTGTGGCGCCCGGCACGGGTGGCCGGAGGACGGCGCCGTGCAGCATGCCTGGTAATTCCATGTCCGACACATACCGACGGTCGCCGGTTACGGCGTCAACTCGCGATGCGACATGGCCGGGGCGGCCGGCGTGGCGCCTTTCGCCCGCCGAGCGAAGGGCCGGTTCGGCCCGCAGGACCTCGAGACGGGAGCCTGGCGCGACCGGCTCGGCCCTGGACGCAAGCTCGTCGAGGATCCGGCGAGCACCGGCGGCGGCGCGTCGAAGTGCTTGCCCGGCGTCCGGCATCGACCGGCTGCCGACCGTGCCCGGGTCAAACGGGCACACATCTGTGTCCCCTTGCACCACCGTGACGTCGTCGAGCTCGCCGCCCAACTCGTCGGCGACGAGCAGCCGGAAGGCGGTGGTGTTGTCCTGCCCGACGTCGACTTTGCCGGTGAACGCCGTTACCTGTCCTGACGGCGCCACGTGCAACCACGCTTCGACGCCCGACGGCCAAGCCTCCCCCGCCGCCGGTGGCGCCGGCCACACCACGACCAGGCCGTCACCGAGTAAGTCCGACCACTCCCGGTCCTCTGGGGCGCACAGGTCCCACGGCCGGCGGGGCCGGGCGATAGAGACCGGGCTCTTGGCCGAAGCGAGTTCGCTCGGCCCGCCGTCCCCGGTACCGGCCGTCCGAGCCAAGGCCGGCGCCCGCGCCAGCGCCTTTAGGATCCGTCCGTAACAGCCGCAACGGCACAGGTTCGGGTTGAGCGTGGTGACAACGGTGTCATGGTCGGGCTCAGGGCACCGGCCGAGCAGGGCCGCGGCGCGCACCGCCATCCCTGGCGTGCAGTAGCCGCATTGTGACGCCCTTTCTTCTGCCAATGCCTGTTGCACCGGGTGCAGGTGCCCGCCAGTGGCGAGGCCTTCCACCGTCGTAACTGACCGGCCGACCACTTCCTGGACGTCCCGCTGGCACGAGAACACCGCCTCGCCGTCGACCAGGACAGTGCATGCCCCGCACTCCCCTTCCCCGCACCCCGGCTTAGTCCCCGTCAGACCGAGGTGCTCGCGCAGGAAGTTGATGAGCGTACCTTGCCATTGGCCTATCTCACAGCTCAGGCCGTTCACGGTTGTCCTAGTCATTTGCCTCCCGGTACGCCGTCCGTGCCACGGGTCGACTTCTCCACCGCCCGACACGCATCCGGGCCCGGCCCTTCACTGAGTGTCGGCTGAGTACTATGAAAAACGCGATATGCGGCAGGACAAAACGTGATTTGCCCCCGGGGCGCCAGCCTACCGTCGCAGCCCGTCCACCCGCACTTGAGCGTCCTGGCCCGGTCTTGGCCTTTTCGTGCTGCGCCCATTTTCCGTCCATGTGTAGCGTTCGCACCGATGGTGCCCGCCGGGGCGGGGCCATAGCCGAGCCCCTCGGCCAGGGTCGTCCCGGGCGGTGCGGCGAACAACACCGGGTTTGACTGGAGAAAACATGGTCATGTGGCGGCCGGCCAAGCCACGACCAGGGAGCTGAGTGCCAAATGGGAGCCTTCCAAGAGGGCTACGCGTCCGAGGCGTCGGTGAACGGCGACATGCTCACGGTGCCGCTCATAGCCGAAAAGTCGTTGCCTCGCTGGCTGACGGCGAAGCAGGTCAGCAGCGCCCTCCGGGCCACAGCCCGCGTCAATTTGGGCCGGCTGGCCTTCGTAAGCTTCGACTACAACGACCAGCGGCGCTGGTTCGACCTGACAGACGCTCGCCGGCACTCGGTCAGGCTCGTCTTCGCCGTCGGCCGACCCACCGGGCGGGAAACGGCGGTGCTCGCTGCTCTCCGCGAACACGTGGCGGCATCGCGACTGGAAGTCGACCCCGGCACCGAAGCCGCTCTGAGCGCCAGCGCCTCCGGCTAGCCAGCCGAAGAACGCGGGTTCTTCAGCAGGCTGCGCTAGGCGGCCGTCAGCCGACTGCCGTCACCGGCGGGAGGGGGCCACCCGGCTTCAACGTCCCGGCGGCGATCTGCTCCGCCGCCCAGTCGACCCATTCAATGTGCATCTTGTAGAAGCGGCGGCCGAACTCGATGGCCAGCCGGCTGGCCCGGCTCGCCGGGCTGGCGGCCCAGTCGTGGTTGGCCAGGGCCTTTTCGAGCTGGTCGAGGTGACGCTCGTACTCCGCCCGGTCGCGCTGTAGGTACGCCAGGGCCTCATCGGTGGGGAGCACCCATAAGCAAAAGACCCGCAGCAGAGCCTCATACCGCACGGAGTAGTCCCGCTCCGAGGCCCGTAACCAAGCTCGGATGGCCTCCACTCCCGCCGGGGTGGTCTGGTACACCTTGCGGCCGCGCGGGCCTTCGCCGGTCTGGGTGATCAACCCCTCGCTCGCCAGCTTGGCCAGCTCCGGGTAGATCTGGCTGTGCTGGGCGGGCCACACGTTCCCCATCGAGAGCGTGAAGTAGCGGGCCAGGTCGTAACCGCTCATCGGCTCCCCGGCCAAGAGGTCGAGAAGCCCGTACCGCAAGGACATAAGAAAAGTTTGACATGTAATTCTTGACACGTCAAGCCAACAGTGTTAGGTTCAACATGTCAAAGTCAACATGTCAAAGGAGACGGGATGCGGTACCTGACCTCAGAACAGATTTACTCCCGGCGCTGGGCCACTCTTGCCGTCCTGGTCCTATCGCTGCTGGTCATCGTGGTGGACACCTCGATCGTCAACGTGGCCCTGCCCACACTGGTCCGCCAACTGCACGCCTCGACCGCTTCGCTTCAGTGGGTGACCGACGCCTACACCCTGGCGATGGCCGGCTTGCTGCTCAGCCTGGGCACCCTGGGCGACCGCATCGGCCGGCACCGCACGCTCGCCGGCGGCCTCGTCGTCTTCGGCCTGGGCTCCGCGTTGGCCGCTATGTCGGGGACGGCCACTGAGCTCATCGTCTCTCGGGTGGTCATGGGCGCCGGTGCGGCCGCCATCATGCCCTCGACACTGTCGATCCTCACCAATGTTTTCACGGTGCCGGCCGAGCGGGCCAAGGCCATCGCCATGTGGTCGGCCGTCTCCGGCCTCGGCGTAGCCATAGGCCCCACCCTGGGAGGCTGGCTGCTGGAGCACTTCGGGTGGGGCTCCATCTTCACCGTCAACCTGCCCATCGTTGCGGTGGCATTGGTAGCGGGCCGCTTGTTCGTACCGCCGTCCAAGAACCCCCAGCCCAAGGCGGCGGACCCGGTCGGCGTGGCCTTATCGATGGCCGGGGTGGTCGCCGCCGTCTACGCCATTATCGAAGCCCCCAGCTCGGGCTGGCTGAGCGCTCGCACCCTCGGTATCGCCGCCGCCGGCGTGGTCCTGCTCACCACCTGGGTACTGTTCGAGCTGCGCAGCTCCCACCCGATGGTCGACCTCCGGCTGTTCCGCAATGCCCGCTTCAGCGCCGCCAGCTTCTCGGTGACCATGGTCTTCCTGGCCCTGTTCGGCTGGCTGTTCCTGTTCACCCAGCAACTGCAGTTCGTCCTCGGCTACGACACGCTGCAGGCCGGGGTGCGCGCCCTCCCCTTTGCTTTCACCATCGGTGCCGTATCGCAACCCGCCGCCAGGATGGCTGCTCGTGTCGGGACCAAGGCCGTCGTCACCGCCGGCCTGGCCTCGATGGCGCTGGGGTTCGGCCTGATGGCCGGCTCAACCGCCCACACCACCTACCCGTTCCTGCTCGTCGCCAGCATCGTCATAGCGGCCGGCATGGGCCTGGCCATGGCGCCGGCCACCGAATCGATCATGGGTGCCCTGCCCCGGGAGCAAGCTGGAGTTGGGTCTGCTGTCAACGACACCACCAGGTCGCTTGGAGGCGCCCTGGGAGTGGCCGTAATTGGTTCGGTCGCCGCCTCGGTGTTCAACACCCACATCCAGCCGGCCCTGGCCCATGTACCGGCGCCTTTCGCGGCCCAGGCCAAGAGCTCGGTGGGAGCGGCCGTCACGATAGGCCAGCGGGCACCGGCGGCCATCGGGCACGTCCTGGTCGACGCGGCCAGGCAAGCGTTCATCACCGGGTCAGACCAGGCCATGGTCGTGGCCGTCGCCGCCGCCCTGCTCGGGGCCGTTGTCGCCGCCCTGTTCCTCCCCTCTCGAGCCACGAGCACCGGCTTGGTGGTTAATGGCCGGGTGGTCAGTGAGATCGGGACGGCAAACGGCGCTGAACTGGGCGCCATCGAAGTCGCCGAGGTGGCTTGAGCCATCGGCACCCGGTGGTGCCAGCTGAGAACGAGGCCGAGGGCGTCCAGTGGGGGCCCTCGGCTTTGTGCCGCGGTCACCGGGCGCTCTTCGAGGTGTCCTACGGTTGCGGCCCCGGCAACCGCGTCCGCTACTCGCCCGCCGCCTCAGCTTTGTCATAAGCGTCGTGCCATCTCCACCACGAATACGGGGGAGTTTGGGGGTAGCCCTCGGGCGACTCCTCCCACTCCTCCTGCCGCCCGAGCGCCGTCAGGTCGAGGTAGCTCCACGTGCTCCCCATGGTCTCGTCGCCTCGATTGTTCACGAAGTAGGTGCGGAAGACCCGGTCACCGTCGCGTATGAACGCGTTGGTGCCATGCCACTCGTCCACACCGAAGTCGGTGTCGAACTCGTCCGTAATGGTGTACCAGGGGATATCCCAGCCCATGCGAGCCTTGACCCGTTCGATGTCGGGCTGTGGGCCCCGAGAGGCGAAGACCAGAGTGGTGCCCCGGGCGTTCAAATGAGCGAGGTGGGCGACCTGGTCTGCCACCAGGGAACAGCCGGGGCAAGCATGGTCCGGCCAGCCGTACACGCCGGGCTCGAAGAAGGCTCGGTAGACGATCAGCTGGCGACGACTGTCGAACAGGTCGAGCAGGCTGGCCTGGCCCGTGGGCCCGTCGAACTCGTACTGCTTCTCTACTGCCAGCCACGGCATTCGCCGGCGCTCTGCCGCCAGCGCGTCGCGGGCGCGGGTTACCGCTTTCTCCTTCACCAGCAGCTGTTGGCGAGCCGCCTCCCACTCCTGCGGGCCCACCACCGGGGGTGTCTTCATGTGCTCGGTCTCCATTTTCCAGTCCAGGT
>JASHVH010000312.1 GCA_030039575.1 Acidimicrobiales bacterium
GGCCGACGGAGACACGGCCGGCCACGTACTTGACCAGCGGGGAGTACCGGACTATCAGCTTGTCTCGCAGCTCACGCGAGCCGGTCCGTTTGTACTCGGCCCAAAGGTCGTCAGGGGGGGCGGCCTCCTCAAGTGTTTCCATCTGGACTTATCTCCATCGGGTTCTCATGGCGACGACAGGCAAGCTTGGCCCGGTCGCCGGCCAGGGCATCGTTCCGGTCGAAGAGAAGGAGTGGCACCCATCGGGGGCGGGGCCAAGGGCCCTGGAGGCAGCATGATCCCCATCAGGCCCTCGGGTGCGATAGCTCGTACACGGCCAGGAGGCGCTCCTTGCTCACGTGCGTGTAGACCTGGGTCGTCCTCACGCTGGCATGGCCCAGCAGCTCCTGTACCACCCTGAGGTCGGCACCGCCGTCGAGCATGTGGGTGGCGAAACTATGGCGCAGCGCGTGAGGGTGGGTGGGCGACGGTGACCGCCGGTCGAGGATGCGGCGGACGTCCCTGGGCCCGAGGCGCCGGCCCCGCGAGTTGAGGAACAGGGCGTCGGGGGGTGAGCCGGGGTTGGCCATGGCCGGACGGCCCTCCGTTAGCCACCTGGCTACGGTGCCGGCGGCGGGTTCGGAAATCGGCACCCGCCGCTGCTTGGCCCCTTTGCCCCAGACGGTGGCCCATCGGCCCCGCCGGTCAACGTCCTCCACGGACAGCCCGCACAGCTCGCTGACCCGCAAACCGCTCCCGTACAGCAGCTCGAGCGCGGCGTCGTCACGCAGCCGAACCGCCTCGGTGACCTCGGTCGCCCGGGCCGGCGGCTGGTCCAGGATGACGCCCAGCTCCCCCCGCGACAACACGCGCGGGAGGCGAGATTCGCCTGAACGCGCCGACAAGCTCGCCGTTGGGTCGGTCGTCAGGACACCCCGCCGCGTCAGCCAGCGAAAGTAACGCCGTAGTGCCGAAGCCCGTTGCGTCACCGTCTGGCGGGCATAATGCCTGGTCGCCATGTACGCGAGGTACCTGCGCAGTAAAAGGCGGGTCACTTGGCCCGGGCCCCTGATGCTTGCTCGTTGGGCCCAAACGACGAAAGAGCGCACCCCGTTCGCGTAGGCCCGTTTGCTGGCGTCGGACAGGTCGGTGAGCGAATTGACCCACTCCGGCAACCGCCAGCTGTGGTCGACGTCGATGGATGCGGGCCCCCTCGAGACGGCCGCTTCCACCGTCTGGCTTAGTTCAGCCTCAGTCGCGGTCTCCTCGGTTTTCGTACCCCTCGTTGCCGCCGGGCTCACGACGCCCTCTGCCCGCTTTCAGCCACGCTTCGACCACTCTCCGTGCTAACGAGGGAACACACAGTGGTGAATGCTAGCTCCTGAAGAACTTCGTGTCTAAAGGTCCCGGACGGCACCCGGTCCCGCTCGGTGCCCGGCCACAAGCACGGCGATCTCTCGGCTCTCGGCGGCCTCTGAACGCCACTTCTTTCGGTCGCCCACTGGTTCAGCACCCCCAGCCGGGGTACTAAGGGCGCCGACGCAGTTGACACCGTTGTAGGTCATGCCCGAGCATCGGACGGTGCCCCCGGTTTACAGCTGGTACCAGTGTCAGCGGCCTCCTATTGCATGCCTCTGTCCAGCCTCCACCTGACTTCGCGTCGCCGGGCGGGCCGAGCGGCACTGCTCGACGAGGAAGAAGCTGTGTTGTTGCAGTCGGGCATCGACCCGGGCGCGGTCGGTGGGCCGGGGTTCTGGTTCTTGCCCGGCGGCGGGGCGCTGGCCGGCGAGAGCCTGGAAGACGCGGTGCGGCGGGAGGTCTATGAAGAAACTGGCGCCCGCCTTAGCGAACTGGGGCCTGTGGTCTGGGAGCGTCACGTCAGCTTCCCTTTCGACGGGCGTCAATTCGAACAACACGAGTCGATTTTCGTGATCAGGACGACCAGGTTCGAGGTCGAGCCGACCGCCCTCACTGAACTCGAGCTGCGCCTCACCACGGGCTATCGATGGTGGCCTATCCCCGAGTTGGCGGCGACGACGGACGCCGTCTACCCCCCACGGCTCGCCTCGCTGCTCGAGGACTGGCTCTCGTTGGGCCCGCCTCCCGCCCCCCTCTCGATCGACTGAGGGACTTCAGGGGGCACGTGCGCTTTCGCGACGAGTCGAGTTCAATTGCCGTCATGGGCAAACTGGACCGCGTCGACCTGTCGCTCAGCATGTCCCGGGCCGAGAGCGAGCAGCGCCTGCAAAAGCTGGGCCGGCGTCTGCTCCAGCTTCGGCTGGTGTCGGCCGGTCTCATCGGCGACGGCCGGTTGGGGCCAGGGCTCGCCGTTGCGTTCGAGGGGTGGGACGCGGCCGGTAAAGGCGGGGCCATCAAACGCCTGGTGGCCGGGCTTGACCCCCGCCATGTCAGGGTCGAGTCGTATGCCGCACCGACCGAAAGGGAAAAGCGCCACCATTTCCTGTGGCGTTTCGGGCCCAACCTCCCCGGGCTGGGGGGCATGGCCGTCTTCGACAGGACCTGGTACGGGCGCGTCCTGGTCGAACGAGTCGAGGGGTTTGCCACAGAAACCGAGTGGAAGCGGGCTTACGGCGAGATCGTCTCGTTCGAGAAAAGCCTGGAGGCCGAGGGGACGACCCTGGTCAAGTTGTGGTTGCACATTTCGGACGGGGAGCAACTGGCCCGGTTCGAGCGCCGGCAGGACGACCCGTTACGGCGATGGAAACTGACTGACGAGGACTGGCGCAACCGGGCCAAGCGCCCGGCCTACGTGCTGGCCGTCGAAGAGATGCTGAAACGCACGGACCACGATGGAGCTCCCTGGCACCTGGTCCCGGCGGAAAGCAAGCACTATGCCCGCGTGAACGTGGTGGAGACAGTGATCCGCCGCCTCGAGGAGGGCCTGAAGAACAGAGGGATCACCGTCCCTCCCGCCGGGCAGGCCGAGCTCCTGGCCGACTGACCAGCCACGCCGCGCAGGCCGAGCCCACGGCCGACTGACCAGCTACGCCGCGCAGGCCGAGCCCACGGCCTAAGCGCCCGGTAACCGCCGGCGTCACCCTTCCCTGGCGGCGCCGGCGGTGGCGACCAGGAGCCCGGCGGAACGAAGGCGTTCGCGTGTGCCTTGTTCGCCGTGACTGGCGCTGTCGCCAGGCGCCACCTCCCATCCCGTGCGCGCCAGCAGGTCTTCAGCCTCTTCCAGGCCGACATGGGAGCGGACCGGTTCGCCCATACGGGCCACGGCGGCCTCGAACCTCGCCCTCGCCAAAGGGTCGTGAGCCATCGTCGACACGCTGATGGCCAGGCGGCCCCCTTCCGAAGTCACTTCCCTGAGCTGGCCGAGGAGCCTTTCAAGGACGTCCCGGTCCAGGTACACGGCCACGCCCTCCAACAGGAACAGACATGGCTGGTACGGGTCGAGACCGGCGGTGCGCAACCTTTCGGCCACTGGGTCGGATGCGAAATCGGCGGCGACGAAGCGCACGTGACTGGTCGTCACCCCAAGCTGGGCCAACCGGGCCCGTTTGTCCTCTTGGGTGGACGGGTGGTCGAGCTCGAACCAAATGACGCCGGGTTTGGCATACCTGAGGGACCTCCCGTCGTAACCAGCGGCCCCGACCACAACCTGGGCGGTGCCACTTTCCAGCGCGCCGACCACTACCCGGTCGAAAAAGGACGTGCGCGCTCGCAGGTAGTCGTGCATTCGTCCCGGTGACGCTTCCACGCCGGCGGCCACGTCCCGGGCCAGGGCCAAATCGGCTTGTGGGTCGCCGTAGGTAGCCGGCTCCCGCCCGAACGTCAAGCGGTGGGCGGCCACGCGTTGTGCAGTCATCGACGGCCGGCCTCGGCGCAAACGTCCTCTCCACCACCACATTTATTGGGCCTTCCTAACCCACCAGCCGGCTTGTGCTCCGGCCAGGCCGGCCTCTTCGAGCCGCTCCAGGGCCACGACAACTGCGCCGGCCGGTAGCCCGCTCCGCTCCACTATCTCGTCCAGGCACAGGGGGCGCCAGCTGAGGGCGGCCCGGACCCTCGCATCCAGGGCGTCGAGGGGGCCGCTGGCGGCCGAGCGTGGCGGCGGCCGGCGAGGCTCGGCCGGCGTCCGTGGCCCCGGTCGCTGGGCGGGCGCCGTTCTGCCCCGGGGGGCCCTCGGCGCGATGGCCGACGGCGGTGCAGGTGCGGGCGCCTTGCGTTCAAAGAGGCCCAGGGCGTCAAGCACGTCTTGAGCCCCTCGGACGGGCGTTGCCCCCTCATGGAGCAACGTGTTGGTCCCGACCGAAGCCGAGCTGTGGACGGGCCCGGGTAGGGCGCCCACCTCCACCCCTCGCCGAAGGGCCGCCTCGACCGTGTGCCACGACCCTCCGCTCGCGTGGCTCTCGACGACCACGACCATGCGGGCCAGGCCGGCGATAAGGCGGTTGCGGGAGGGGAAGCGCCACGCCTGAGCCGGCCAGCCAGGGGGCGTCTCCGAGATCACCACCCCAAGGGTCACAACCTCTCGCCAGAGCGCGCCGTGCCGGCGGGGGTAGACGACGTCGACGCCGCTGGCTGCGACCCCGGCCGTCGAGCCCGTATCGTCGCCTTTAGCGTTATCTCCGCCCTGGTCCATTACCGCCGCCAGGGCTCCGGCGTGAGCGGCGCCGTCGATCCCGAGGGCCAACCCGGACACGATGCACACCCCTGCGCTCGAGAGGTCATACGCCAGCCGGTAAGCGGCGGCCGCGCCGTCCGGGGTGCAGCGCCGCGTCCCAATGACGGCGACGCAGGGCCGGCGCTCGAGCGTGTCGATGTCCCCTGCCGAGAAGAGCACCCCTGCCGGCGACGGTCCGCCGCCGACGGCCGTCGGGTACCCGCCCGCTCCCGGCCAGGTCACCCGGATCCCGTTGCGCTGGCAGCGCGCCCACAACCCGCCAACGTCGAACCGCGGCGCCGTCTCCGACCACGCCGGGACCGGCGGCCCGGCCCGGGGTGTCTGTCGCGCCGGCCGGGCCAGCTCCCCGGCGGCCACCAGCGCCCACGCCCGGTCGGGAGAGAGGCGACCGAGGACGTCGACCAGCCAGGCCGGCCCCACTCCAGGCAGGCAGGCCAGCGCCGCGGCGTAGGCAGCCGGGGGCCACTCAGGGGGTTCCGACCGGGGCTCGGTCATGGGCGCACCGGCTCGGACGGTGCCGTTTGGGCGGCGGGCCCTGCCGTTAACCCCGGTCCGTTGCCAGGGGACGGTGCCGCGGCGTAGGGCACCTCGGTGCCGAGAGGCTCTGGCTCCCGCAGCGCCAGGGCCAGGAGGACATGTTCCTCGAGGAGAGGCCCGTCTTGCCCGGCGAGGTCGGCCACGGTGAGGGCCACCCGGCGGGACCGGTCGAGGCCTCTTGCGGACAGCCGGCCGTCGCGCAGGCGCCGCTCCAGTAG
>JASHVH010000313.1 GCA_030039575.1 Acidimicrobiales bacterium
TGCCGGCCACCACGCCGTGGGCGGCGGGCGGTCGCCCACCGGGGGCCAACGGGCGGCCTCAGGCCGGCCGCCCCGGGGAGGCCCCGGCCCGGCCCCAGAGCGCGCTGCGCCGGGCGTGGCAACGGTTCGTCACCGCGTTGGCCGCCATCGGCGCCTTTTTGGCCAAGTTCGGCGCCCTTTTGCTCAAGCTCAAGTACGTCGGCCTCGTCCTGTCGATGCTGGTTTCCATCGTCGCGTACTCGCTTTTCTTCGGCTGGTCCTTCGCCGTCGGCATCGTGCTTTTGATCCTGGTGCACGAAATGGGCCATGTCATAGAGCTGCGCCGGCAAGGGGTGCCGGCGTCGGCACCGCTTTTTATCCCGTTCTTGGGCGCTTTTGTCAATATGCGGGGGAGCCCGCGCAGCGCCTACCAAGAGGCCCTGTCGGGGTTGGCCGGGCCCCTCGTCGGCACCGCCGCGTCGGTGGTGGTGGCGTTCTGGGCCAACGCCACCGGTTCGAGGTTCTTGATGGCCCTGGCCTTTTTCGGGTTCTTTGTGAACCTGTTCAACCTGTTGCCCATGTTGCCGCTCGACGGGGGCCGGGCCGCGGCCGCCCTCCACCCCGCCTTGTGGTTGCTCGGCCTGGTGGGTCTGCTGGTCTTCGAGTTCTTCTACCCGAGCCCGGTCATCCCCATCGTCCTCATCCTGGGCGGCATCGAACTGTGGCGGCGCTGGAAGTACCGCAACAGCCCGGCATCGCGCGCCTATAACGCGCTGCTCCCACAGCAGCGCCTGGCGATCGGGGCGTTCTACCTCGTCCTGGTGGCGGTCACGGTCGTGGGTGCGCACGCCACCTACATCGCCCGCAGCCTCTGAGCTCTCTTCGGAGCTCACCCCTTTCTGCCATCCTCTGTACGTGACCTGGGCGCTCGACCTCGACGGTGTCGTCTGGTTGGCCGGCCGGGCCATCCCCGGGTCGGCCGAGGCCATCTCGGCCTTGCGCTCGGCCGGCCAGAGGGTGGTGTTCCTCACCAACAACTCGGGCCCGGTGGTGGCGTCCCACCTGGAAGCGCTCGCTCGGGCCGGCGTCCAGTGCCAACCGGCCGACCTGACCACTTCCGCTCAGGCGGCGGCGTCCCTCCTGCCGGCCGGGAGCCGGGCGGCGGTGGTCGGGGACGAGGGGATTAGGGAGGCGTTGGCGGCCCGAGGCGTGAAGGAAGTCGGGCCCGACCAGAGCCCCGAAGCGGTGGTAGTGGGGCGCACGGTGGAACTGGATTACTGGGCGCTGAGCGCAGCCGCCGGCGCCATCCGTGGTGGGGCGCGGTTCGTGGCCACCAATACCGACCCCACTTTCCCCACGGGCAAGGCCGCCGCGCCGGCCGGTGATGACCACGCCGGCAGAGACCGCTCGAGGCCGGGCGGGCGCGGGGCCGGGCAGGCCGGTCCGGGCGACGGGCTGGTGCCGGGGGCCGGCGCCGTGGTGGCCTTCATCGCCACCGCTTCGGGCCGCGAACCGGAGGTCGCGGGCAAGCCTCACGGTCCGATGGCGGCGCTCGTCAAGGCCCGCTACGGGGGGCTCAGCGTGGTAGTGGGGGACAGGCCCGACACCGACGGCCTTTTTGCCGTCCGCGTGGGGGCGAAGTTCGGGTTGGTGCTCTCGGGCGTCACCCGTCCGTCGGACCTCCCGGTCCACCCGGCCCCGGATTTTGTCGGGAACGACTTGTCCGCTTTGGTGAGCCAGGCGCTTGGCCCCGCCTCGGGCTGAGGCCGGGGCGGGACGACAGGACGAAGGTGGGCGCCACTCGCCCCCTAGCCGCCTAGCCGCGGCCACCTCCGTTTGGCCCGCCCCCGAGGAGGAGGGCCGGTAACTCGGACATGTCCTTAAAAATGTAGTCGGCACCGGCCAATTTTTCCGCCGGGGTGCGGGCGGCGAAACCGAACACGGTCATGCCGGCGGCGCGGGCCGCCTGCACCCCGAACTCGGCGTCCTCCACGACCACACAGTCCTCAGGCCGGGCCCCCATTTTCTCCGCTGCCAGCAAGAAGAGGTCGGGCGCCGGCTTGCCGTGCACCACGTCCTCGGCCCCCCACCAGTGGTCGTCGAACCGGCTCAGGAGGCCGACGGTGGACAGTGCGAACTGGACGCGCTCCCTTCGGCCGGAGGAGGCCACGCAGTAAGCCATGCCGGCCGCATCAAGGCGGTCGAGCACCCTGTCCACCCCCGGGACCGCCTGCAGTTGCGTCCGCATCAACTCGTTCAGAGCCGTCGTGTACCGCTCCTCGAAGTCCGCCGGTAAAGGGCGGCCGATGCGTTGCTCGAGGATGCGGCGAGTGGCCACCAGCGTCGTGCCGCGGAGCGTGTCGCCGATCTCCTCGGGTGTCATCGGGTAACCCGCGGCATCGAGGGCGCCTGCCATCGCCTCCTCCGCTAACGGTTCACTGTCGACGACCACGCCGTCATTGTCGAAGATGACCAATTTCCAAGGCGAACCGCTCACCCGGTCGACGCTACCAGTCCTGCCGCCGCGACCGCCGGGGCTCACCACTGCACGTCAGCGATAGGGGGCCGTACACTTTCGGGTATGAGCACAGAAGATGACCTGAGACACCTGGGGCAAGCAGCGGCGGCACTGGCGGGCATGGCCGCGGCGCGCGCCAAGCAGGTGGCCGAGCAACTGCTGGGCCCTCGCCCCCAGCCCCGCGAGGACCCCAAGCAGCGGGCCGGGCGCTTCGTGGAGGAGGGCAGGCACGCGGCCGCAGACGTGGTGAGCGCACTACGACGGGAGGCTTCTGTCATACTCCGCGACCTCGAGCACCTGGAACAGACCCTGCGGGAGGGCGACGGGCACGGGGGGGCGAGCAGGCCAGGCGACCGAACCGCGACCGTGACGCCAATAGAGCGCGCCCCGGCGAAGCGCAGCGCCAGCCGGGCCACGGGGACGGCCAAGACCACCGCCAAGGCCACCAAAACCTCGGCCACCGGGAAAGCGGCGGCGACCAAGGCAGCCAAAAAGACGGCCCCCCAAGCCAAAAAGGCGACCGGGAGCAAGGCCGCGGGAGCGCGGAAGACCACCGGCGGCTCGGGTCGTTCGCCGAGCGAGGGACAGGGCTGAACTGGGCGCCAGGAGGAGGCTCGACATCGAGCTTGTCCACCGGGGCCTGGCCGCAGACCGGGCGCAAGCGAGCTCGCTGGTGGCGGCAGGGCGAGTCCTCGTGGGCGGCGCCGTCGCCGCCAAGGCGTCGCGCCAGGTCAGCCCGTCGGAGGCGCTCGTCGTCCTGGGGCCCCCGCCCCGGTTCGCCAGCCGCGGCGGGGAAAAACTCGACGCTGCTCTCGAGCACTTCGGCCTGTGCGTGACCGGCAAAGTCGCTCTCGATGCGGGCGCCTCCACAGGCGGGTTTACCGACTGCCTCCTGCAGCGGGGGGCGGCCCAGGTCGTCTCGGTCGACGTCGGCTATGGCCAGCTGCTGACCCGGCTCCGTGACGACCCCCGGGTCGAGGTCATGGAGAACGCCAACGTCCGCTACATGCGGCCCGAAGACGTGGGGGGCCGCCAGTTCGACGTCGTCGTCGCCGATTTGTCTTTTATTTCCTTGATGATGGTGTCCCAGGCGCTCCTCAGCCTGGCCAGGCCGGGGGCCGACCTGGTCGTCCTGGTGAAGCCGCAGTTCGAAGCGGGCCGGGCCATCGTGTCCAAAGGCAAGGGGGTCGTCCGGGACCCGAAGGTGTGGGCCAGCGTCCTGTGCGACGTGGCCGGCGCCTTTGAGGCCGGGGGAGCGGTGGTGGTCGGCGGGATGGCGTCGCCGCTGCTCGGCGCCGAGGGGAACGTCGAGTTCTTCCTTCACATGCGCACGGGCGGCAAGCGAGCGGTGTCGCTGGCGGCCAGTTCGTTGAGCGAGATCGCGCTGTCTGCCGAGCCGTCAAATGGCAGCCGCGGTAAGAACAAACCGGGCGCCGGGGGGCAGGGCTAGCCGTGGCCGCCATTGGGTTCGCGCCGAACTCCGAACGCGACAGCGCCGTGGAACTGGCCAAGTCGACGGCGGCCTGGCTCGAAGAACTGGGCCACGACACCGTGGTCCTGCCCGACCTGTCGGTTTCCCGGCCGGGGGCGGGCGGGACGGCCGGCCCCGGGGTCGAGGGGCTTGACCTTGTCGTCAGCCTGGGCGGTGACGGCACGATGTTGCGGGCGGTCGGCACCGTCCTCGGCCTCGATGTGCCCGTCCTCGGCGTGAACTTCGGGCATTTTGGCTACCTGGCCGCGGTGGAACCCGACGATTTGCGCCGTGCTGTCGAGCGTTTCCTGGCCGGGGACTGGCAGCTCGAGCGGCGCATGACCGTCGACAGCCGGATCCTCCTGACGGGGGCGAAAACCCCGCGGTACACGGCCACGGCGCTCAACGACATCACCCTGGCCCGTCCGTCCGGTATGCACACGATCAGCGCCAGCGTGGCCATAAGCGGCCGCCGGTTCCTGAGTTACGCCGCCGACGCCATGATCGTGGCCACGGCTACCGGGTCGACCGGTTACAACTTCTCGGCCCATGGGCCCATCGTGTCGCCGAAGGTGCGGTGCCTGGTCCTGACCCCTGTCGCCCCGCACATGCTGTTCGACCGAAGCCTCGTGCTCGACAGCTCCGACGAAGTTGCTTTCGAGCTCACGGGCCGCTGCCCGGCCGACCTGATCGTCGACGGCGTCCCTAGCGGCCAGCTCGACGTCGGCGAGCGGTTGATATGCGGGCCCGGCACCCACGACGCCATGCTCGTCAGCTTTGGCGCCAAGACCTTCGAGACCGTCCTCAAGAACAAGTTCCATTTGACGGACCGCTAATCATGGGGCCCGCCGGCCTACGTGACAAGGAGAGGGCGCCGGTCCTGCTCGGCATTGCCCCATACCCGCTCCTCCGCAGAGAGCGGGCTATGGTCAGGCCATGCTGAGCGAGCTCAGGGTGAGCCAGCTGGGCGTGATAGAGGACCTCACTCTGGTGTTCGGGCCCGGGCTCACCGCAGTCACCGGGGAGACGGGGGCGGGCAAGACCCTGGTGGTCGAAGCGATCGAACTGCTCCTCGGCGGACGGGCCGAGGTCATGCGGGTGAGGCCAGGGGCGGCGGAGGCGGTCGTGGAGGGACGCTTCGTACTGCCGGCTGGTGCTGTCGTTAACGGGGACGAGGACGAGACCCCGGGCCCAGCACCCCCAAGCCGAGGACAAGCGCTCCCGCTAGAGCCGCCAGAGGAGGAACGGGAGCTCGTCCTGGGCCGGGTGGTGCCCTCGGACGGTCGCTCGCGGGGCTACGTGGACGGCCGGATGGCCACCGTGACCGCCCTCGCCCAACTGGGCCGGCGCCTGGTCGACCTGCACGGCCAGCACGAGCACCAATCGCTGTTCTCCGCTGGGGCCCAGCGCCACGCCCTTGATGCGTACGCCGGCGCTGACCGGGCGCCGCGTGAGGCGGCCCGCCGGCGGCTGCGCCAACTGGACGAGGCGATGGCCGGCACCGGTGGAGACCCGGCCAGCCGGGCCCGGGAAATGGAGCTGCTGCGGTACCAATTGTCTGAGCTCGACGACGCCGCCCTCACCACACCGGGGGAAGACGACGACCTCGCCCTCGAAGAGGAACGGTTGTCCCGGGCCGCCTCCCACCGCGCCGCGGCACAGCAAACGTACGAGGGCCTATCGGGCGACGACCAGCTGCGGGACCGCCTGGGCGAGGTGGTGGCGCACCTCGCCGGTCACGCGCCGCTGGCCCAGCTCCACGAGCGCTTGTTGAGCGTGAGCGCAGATTTGGCCGACATTGCCGGCGACGCCCACCGTGCCGCCGAAGAGCTCGAGGAAGACCCCGAGCGCCTGGCCGAGGTGGTGGCGCGGCGTGCCCTGCTGCACGAGTTACTGCGCAAGTACGCCGGGCCTGGCGGGGGCCTCGATGACGTGCTGACCTTCGAGCAGGAAGCCAGAAAACGCCTGGAGGAACTGGAAGATCTCAACGTCCTGGCTTCGCGCGTGGACGAGGGACGGGCCGAGGCTCTCGCAGAGCTGCGCCAGGCGGCCGAGGAACTGGGCCGCGCCCGAAGGACGGCGGCCAACTCTTTTGGCCGGGCGGTGGAGGCAGGACTGCGCCGGCTGGCCATGCCCAGGGCCCGCTTCGTGGTGAACGTGGCCAATGAGGGGGCCACTGACGAGGCCGGCGGCGACGAGGCCGGCGACGACCTGCGCCGGCTGGCCGGCGAGGACGTCACGTTCTTGCTGGCCGCCAACCCCGGTGAGCCGCTCCTGCCGCTTTCGAGGGTGGCTTCGGGCGGGGAACTGGCCCGGGCCATGCTGGCCCTCCGGTTGGTCCTGCTCGGCGCGGCCGGCGACAACGACACCGGGGTGGGGGCGCAGAACGGCCCACCGACGTTGGTGTTCGACGAGGTGGACGCCGGCATCGGGGGTGAGGCTTCCGTGGCGGTGGGGCGGGCACTGGCCGGCCTG
>JASHVH010000314.1 GCA_030039575.1 Acidimicrobiales bacterium
TCGGGGGCGGGGGGGGCGGGGGCGGAGGCGCGGGCTCGTCCTATGTCGCCCCCGGTGCCGACCAGGTCTCGGTCACCCGGGCCTCGGGCTGGGGCAACGGCGAAGTGGACATCAGCTGGGAAATGCTGAGCAAATGCGTGGACCAGACCGTCCAGGCCCAGAACAACCTCCGCGGCACCACGGTCCAGCTCCAGTGCTCGGCCACCGACGGCGACGGCTTCTACCGGGTGCTCAACCTGCCCGTCCACGGTCACCTCGACAACCGTGACTTCTCCAAAGGGACCTTTGACTACGTCCCTCAGCCGGGCTATACGGGGGCCGACTCATTGACCTTCGACTACGCCGCTCCCGGCTGGGTGTCGGACCCGGCCACCGTGACGTTCAACGTGGTGCCCGCCCCGCGCCCCCCCATGGTGCTGAGCGCTACCTCGGAGCAAGTCACCGAGGGCCAAGCGCCAGTCTTCAGCGTGCGGATGCCGGCCGGTGCCACAGGCGAGGTGGGCTTTTACAACACGTCGCTGCCGGGCCAAGACAAAGGCATCGGCGTGGCCCAGATCACTGACGGGGTAGCCACGCTCGGCAGCCCCACAAGGCCCCTCATGGTAGGCGCCAATCGCATCCAGGCCTCTTTCGGGGGCGACGGCACTTACAGCGCCAACGACTCCAACGCGGTGATCGTTACGGTGGTAGCCAAACCCCGGCCGTCGATGGTGCTGAGCGCCAGTTCGTCCCGGGTGGTCGAGGGCCAAGCGCCAGTACTCAACGTGGACATGCCCGCCGACGCCACCGGTGACGTGGGCTTCTACAACAGCGCCCTCTCAGGCCAGGACAAAGGCATCGGCGTGGCCAAGATCGTGAACGGGGTGGCCACGCTCATGGCCCCCACCCGAGCGCTCGCGGTCGGCGACAACCAAATCCAGGCCTTCTACGGTGGGGACGTCGTCTACGCGGCCAACGGCTCTAACCAGGTCACTGTGACCGTCGAGGCGGCCCAGTCGTAACCATCGCAAGTGCCAAGTGGCCCCAGTTTACCTCTCGGTTTCTATGGGATAACACGGTGAGCCAAGCATGGTGAAGTCGGCGGGTAAGACTGGCCTTGTCGCTGATACTAACGTTCTGTGGCCGATCTAGAGGCACCCAAGGAACACCCAATTCCATGATTGTGACGGTCGCCCAGGAGACCAATCACACCGATACCACGGCCACCAGGCCGGAAACGCGTGCTTTCGCCCCGAACAGGCCAACCTTACGGTCGGGGAAATGCCAGAGGTTCTGACCTAGGTCGACGTTGTCCTTCCCCGACGCCCCCTGCTTCGGCGCATGACGACGCTGCCATGCCTTCTCCTTGTTCGTCAGGCATCACTGGGAGCGGGGTCGACAGGGACCGCCGGGATCCGACCAGGGCCTTCAAGCCGGCGGTCCACTTGATCACCACGCACGGCCAGACGACCTCAACTACCCAGCTGGCTAGCCACTGGGGGATATAGCACAACACTTCAACTACCCAGTGGGGGATATAGCGCAACACCCGTCGGAACTAGGTTTGCCGGCAAAGCACCCAAATTTCTTCAAGGAGCGAATCATGGACGACCCCAATATGGAGATCGACGACCCGAAGATGATGGACGACCCGAAGATGATGGACGACCCGAAGATGGGAATGGAAGACAACACCAATGTGGACGACCCCAAGATGGAAATGAACGACCAGAAAATGATGGGCGACCCGAAGATGGGACCGGGCGAGGCCTAGATGGGTGGAGTGCGCAGAGCCACTACCAGACGATGTCCACGGCGTCCTGACACACGACGATGGCTCCGATAACGAGGGGTTTCACCGGACGCCCCCACGACGCCAGAAGCTCACGGCTGCCGCCCGGTCAACATGAAAGCACGTCGTGGCCGGTGCTTGCCGCGGAGCCGACGCCTCGGCTCGACACTGCCTCCTGGACTTTCACGATCGAAGGACTGGTCGAGAACCCAGTCAGTTGGGACTGGGACGAGATACATGCTCTCAGGGAGGCGGTTTTCAACGGAGACATCCACTGCGTAACTACGTGGTCGCGGCTCGGGATGACGTTTAACGGCGTCTCAGTCGACACGCTGCTAGAGATGGCGAAGCCCCTTGAGTCAGCGAGCCACGTCATCGCTTTTTCCCATACTGGCTACACTACGAACCTCCCCCTTGCCGATGTCCGGGACGGAAAGGCGCTCGTTGTGTGGGACGTGGACGGCCAGCCTCTGCCAAGGGAGCATGGCGGTCCGGCCCGCATGATCGTCCCCCACCTCTATTTCTGGAAGAGCGCCAAGTGGGTGGCCGGGATACGCGTCCTCGACCACGACGAGCCAGGCTTTTGGGAGGTAAGGGGTTACAACAATTACGGCGACCCTTGGCGCGAGCAACGGTACAGCGGTGACTGAGGCCGCCCAAGTCCAGACGATCGATACCGGGTGGCGAACTGCAACCGTAGTTTCGATTAAATCCGAAAACCCAACAGCGAAGACGTTCCGCCTTCAGTTACCAGATCCATTCGGGCACTTGGCGGGCCAGCATTGCGTAATCCGGCTCACTGCCCCCGACGGGTACACCGCCGTTCGCTCGTACTCGGTTGCCTCGCCTCCGGAGGATTCGCCTGAGATCGAACTTACAATAGAACTGCTTGTCGGGGGTGAAGTTTCGGAGTTTCTTCATCAAGAGGTCATGGTGGGCGACGTCCTCGAAGTCAGAGGGCCGATCGGCGGATGGTTTATCTGGCGAGGCGACTTGCCCGCTGTGCTTATCGGAGGAGGGTCCGGAGTCGTGCCGCTGATGGCAATGTTGCGGCTCGCTCGCCGCAACGGCCGTGCGGACCTTTTGCGACTCCTGGTCTCTGTGCGGAAGCCTGATGACTTGTACTATCCGGACGAGCTTCCCGGACCACAAACGACGGTTATTTACACCGAGGAGTCGCCGCCGCACACTTCGCGGCCTACGGGCCTCATCAATTCTCGTGATATTCCGGTCCTGCCCAACTCCGGGCTCGTCTACATCTGTGGCTCGGAGCGGTTCGCCGAAGCGGCCGCCGACCTGGTGATCGGGTCTGGTGTGGCAGCAAATCGCCTGAGGATCGAGAAGTTCGGCCCGTCTGGTTGAGCTCGTGTTCCCGCGGTTTGCACCGACGCCGACTTTGTCGATATCGTTCCTCCGACCGTCCAGCAGTGAAGCCTGTCCGGAATAACCCTCCCCAAACGCCATTGGCGGTGATATTCCATTGAAACTGGGCCCGGGTACCGAAGGGAACAGGCCGGGCGCCTGTCTCCATATGCGCCCGCGCGGGTTAGCCAATCGTCTCCGTTAGGCGTGGTGTTGGCCGTGATAGGCCTCCAGCAGGCGGAGCCACACCTCACTGATCGAGGGGAAGCACGGCACCGCGTGCCAGAGACGGGCCACGGGGACCTGGCCTGCCACCGCCATGGTCGCCGAATGGATGAGCTCTTCAACCCCAGGCCCCACAAAGGTGGCGCCCAGTAGGTAGCCGCTGTCCTCGTCCACGACCATGCGGGCCCGGCCGGTGTAGTTGTCAGCGTAAAGCCTGGCGCCGATCACGTTCTGGCCGGGGTCGATGTCGACCACCCGAATGCGGTGGCCGGCCCGTTCAGCCTGGTCGGCCGTGAGCCCGACGGCAGCGGCCGGGGGGTCGCAGAACAACACCTGCGGCACTGCCAGGTAGTCGGCGGTGACGGCGTGGGCACCCCAGGCAGCGGTGTCGAGGGGCTCCCCGGCGGCGCGGGCGGCGATGGCAGCCCCGGCTATGCGAGCCTGGTATTTGCCTTGGTGGGTGAGCAAGGCATGGTGATTGACGTCGCCGAGGGCGTACAGCCAACCGTCTTCGAGGGCGCGCACCATGCACGTGTCGTCGACGTCCAACCAGGACCCCGCGACAAGGCCGACGGTCTGCAGGCCGATGTCGAACGTGTTCGGCTCTCGGCCGGTGGCAAACAGCACCTCGTCGGCCTCCACTTCCGCGCCGTTTTCTAGGATCAGTGTGACTGGCCCAGTGCCGCCGGCACGGTGTAGTGCGGTGACCGTGGCGCCGATGCGCACGTCGACTCCAGCGTCGGCAAGGGCGCGGCCAACAATTTCGCCAGCGAAGGGCTCCATCCGCGGCAGCAGGCCATCGGCCTGAGCTAGCAAGGTCACATCTGCGCCGAGGCCGGACCAAGCCGTGGCCATCTCCACGCCGACTCCTCCGCCACCGACGATGGCTAGCCGCCCGGGCACGGTTCGGGAACCGGTGGCCTCTCGGTTGGTCCACGACCTCACCTCGTCGAGCCCGGCCAATTCAGGCAGAGCGGGGCGGCTGCCTGTACAGATCGCTACGGCCCGCCGTGCGGTCAGGGTCACCGACTCACCATCCGGCTTTTCTACGGTGACCCTCCTGAGGCCGTCCAACCGGCCATGCCCGCGAACAAGTTCGACGCCAGTACTTCTGAGCGCCTTGGCTGGTCCGTCGTCGTCCCAGTTGTTCACGTAGAGGTCCCTGCGGCCCAACACGGCCGCCGCGTCCGCTGCCCCAGTGACCGCCTGGCGCGCCCCAGCGACCCGGCGCGCATCGGCGAGGGCGACGACCGGCCTGAGCATCGCCTTGCTCGGGATGCAGGCCCAGTACCCGCACTCACCGCCAACGAGCTCTCGCTCCACCGCGGCGACACCGAGCCCGGCCGCAATAGCCGCGCCGGCCACCGTTTGCCCGACAGGCCCCGTCCCGATCACTATGACATCGTAAATGTTCACTGCTGGTGCGCTCATAAGCCGCTAAGTTCCTCCCGTGTTAAGGCCAGGACCAAGGCGTTGGTCTGTGGCGAACTCATAAGCTGGGCCCAGGATTGCCTTGTGAGGGTAACGGCGGTCGTGGGCTGTGCCCGCGTAAATAGCGGATCAACCCGACGACGTCGTCAGGCACCATCCGGCCGATGGCACCTGACGAGTACACACTCACCTCTAACCATCCCGCCGGATCGAGGACGAACCCCGTCGATTGAAGAAAACCTCGGTTGGGGTCAACGAAGGCCCCGGTGGCAGCTGAGACCTCCGCAGCGTCAGCGTTGCACCCTATGGGGAAGCTCAGCCCGTGCTTGGCGACCAACTCCGCAGTCGTCACCTCATCGTCGACTGACAGGGCCACCACCCTCGCACCCACTCGCCTAAGGCTGTCACTCGCCCGCTCGAAGGCGCGGAGCTGGGCATTGCAGTACGGGCACCAACTTCCCCGGTAGAAGAGAAGGACCCCATAGTTCTCCTCGAAGACGGTGGGGACGGTAAACGAACCTCCGCCGACCCGAGGAACGGCAAGGGACGGGAAAGCGTCTCCTGGGCTTAGGTGCGGCATTGTCTGTTCTCCTGGCGTGATTCCTGATGGGCCGCGAAACGGGCGATAACGACGTCCCAAGGGGCCGCGGCCGACAAACGCCGGCCAGTGCTCGGGTGGTTCGCGGTCCCCACCGTCACCAAACCTCAAGTAGCTCGCTTCCTAGGCCCACACATCATTCGCGTCGTCAGCCCGCGAGGTCTTACCTCCCGTCCGATGAACAGTGCTGCTCCGGAGCAGGCCCTAATCTCGATGGCCGCTCATCGTTTCAGGGCAAAGACCTTCCGATCAACCCGCGGGTTAAACCCGCGGCACCTTCGCTTCTCTGGTGAGGCCTGCGCCGTGGCAGCCATATTGGCGGTCTTGGTCAGCTGGCAGTATTGCCGGGGCCCCCAACCGCCTGGGGGTCTTCGCGCACACTCACCAGCTTCAGGCCCAGGTTGCGGACTCGCTCGAGGACCCCGTAAAGGTGTGCCTGGTCGCGGATCTCGCCGACGAGCACAGTGTGCCCAGTGGCCGGCTCGAGGGCGAACCCTTCGAAGGCGGAGCCGAGGTGTTCGGTCAGTCGGCCCGCGATCGTGATGCGGTACGTGGTTACCGGCATATGCCCTCCGGTGCAGTGTGCATTACCCAACTCTGCCCCCGAGCCGGGTTAGCGGTCATCACCCCCGACCGATTTCACCCGGGTGATCAGGCTCAGATCTCCGTCGCCAACCGCGTGGGAGATCCGTTCACCAAGGGCGCTTCTCCGCCCCCGGCCGAGCCAGCCTGAGCCCCAGGGAAGACAGCTCGGCTCCAGCAATGGCTTCCGGGCGTCCGAGCTACGATTAGCGCACTCCGCACAGCGCTACCCGCCACTGAGAGGAGGCCGTGCCCACGCCGCATAGGAAAGAGGCAGCCGAGCCCGTGGGGGGCCCGATCGTCGCGACAAAGCTGCACATCCCGGAGGTGCAAACATTCAGGGCCTCGCGGCCCGGCCTCGTTGGCACGCTGCGGAACAGCTCCGGCGTCCGGTTGGTACTGGTCTCGGCGCCGGCTGGAGCGGGCAAGACGACCCTCCTAGCCAGCTGGCGGGCCGACGAGGCGGAGCATCGCCCGTTCGCATGGCTCTCACTGGACAGCCGAGACAACGACCCCGTCCGGTTCTGGAGCTATGTGCTTGCAGCGTTGCGGACCGTGGCACCTGAGCTGGGCGGCGGGGTCGATGACGCGCTGCTGGCCGCTGCCGGGGACCTGACCGAGTTGGCGCTGCCCTTGCTGGTTAACGCGCTCTCGTCATTATCGGGCCCGGTCGTGCTGGTCCTCGATGACTTTCACGCCATTAGTAACGCCGATGTGCACCAGTCAGTGGAGTTCCTCGTTGACCACCTTCCACGCACGGTGCAGTTGGCGGTGGCCGGGCGCAACGACCCGCCTCTGGCACTGGCACGGCTGCGCGCTAGCGCCGAGCTGTTGGAGCTGCGAGTTGATGACCTTCGGCTTGGCCTGGAGGAAGCAACCACATTGCTAAACGGGTCCCTGCAGCTAAACCTGACGACCGAGCAGATCCGCACCCTGGTTGACCGCACCGAGGGATGGGCAGCTGGGTTGCAGCTGGTCGGCCTGTCGTTGCGGGGCCGTAGGGATCCACAGGCGTACATCGCCTCCTTTGCCGGCGACGATCGCCA
>JASHVH010000315.1 GCA_030039575.1 Acidimicrobiales bacterium
GCCACACGCGCTATTCGACGACCGGGTCCTCGTCCTGGCACAACGCCCAGCCCATGTACCGCCAGGCCGGCGGGAGCGAGTTCGCCGTCGGGCACAACGGCAACCTCACCAATACCGAAGAGCTGGTCGCGTCGATGAGCATGCTGCCCGGGATGGTGACGAGCGACTCGGACTTGGTCGCAGAACTCGTGGCCCGCCACCTCGAAGTGGCAGCGGGCGGCACCCCTGGCGCCGTGGTCCCCCTCTCGAGCGTCCTCCCCGACGTACTGCCGAGGGTACGGGGCGCCTTTTCGCTCGTACTGGCGGACCGGGCCAGCCTGGTGGGCGTCCGCGACCCTAACGGCTTCCGGCCTTTGTGCCTCGGCAAGCTGGACGACGGTTGGGTGCTGGCGTCGGAGACCCCCGCGCTCGACATCATCGGCGCCCATTTCGTGCGCGAAGTAGAGCCGGGCGAGGTGATCGTGATCAGCGCCGACGGCTGCCATAGCCTTCACCCCTGGCCACCTGAGCAGGTCCAGCCCAAACTGTGCCTGTTCGAGTTCGTGTACTTGGCCCGGCCCGACAGCCGCCTCTACGGGCAGGAGCTGCACGACGCCCGCGTGCGGATGGGAGAGCTGCTGGCCGAACAGGCGCCTGTGGCCTCCGACATGGTCGTCGGAGTGCCCGACTCGGGCATGCCGGCAGCGGAAGGTTTCAGCCGCCGGAGCGGTGTGCCCTTCGGCCACGGATTGGTGAAAAACCGTTACATTGGGCGCACTTTCATCAACCCCGACCCCAGGCAGCGCGCCCTCGGGGTACGGCGGAAGTTGAACCCGCTCCGGGAGGCGATCCGGGGCAAGCGGCTCATCGTCGTGGACGATTCGATCGTGCGGGGCACAACCACGAGGGCAATGGTCGCCATGCTGCGAGAGGCGGGCGCTAAGGAGGTCCACCTGCGCATCTCGTCGCCCCCTTACCGCTGGCCGTGTTTCTACGGCTTGGACACGGGCAGCCGGGCGGAGCTGGTCGCCGCCGACCTCGAGGTGGGCGAGATCTGCGATTACCTGGGCGCAGACAGCCTGGCCTACCTGTCGCTCGAGGCGTTGAAGAGGGCGACGGGTGTCCCCGGGGCGGGGTTCTGCGACGCCTGCCTCACCGGCGATTACCCCGTGCCGGTCCCGGCCCAGCTGTCGAAATCCGTTCTGGAGCGGCCGGCACAGCGGCGTACCGGCACCTGGGAAAAAGAGGCTCCGCCGGCGCAACTGCCCGGTCACGCCGGCGGCGCGCCGGTGGTGACTGACGCCGCGCCGTTGGTCCTCCGCCCGCAGCCCGAAGCTGTCCGCCCTTCATCCGGCGGCTCCGCCGCGCCCCCGCCAGACGGCTGAGATGGCCCGGCACTGAATGGGCAGTGAGCCGCCGATAACGTACGCCGCCGCCGGGGTTGACATCGACGCCGGAGAACGGGCCGTGTCCCTCATCCGGCCTCTCGTGGCCGGCACCACCCGGCCCGAAGTGATCGGTGGGCTGGGCGGCTTCGCGGGGCTGTTCGAAGTACCGGCCGGGTACCGCCACCCCGTTCTGGCCGCCTCGAGCGATGGCGTCGGTACGAAACTGGCCGTGGCGGTAGAGGCGGGCCGGTTGGGCACCATTGGCATCGACCTCGTAGCCATGTGCGTGGACGACCTCGTCTGCCAGGGGGCGGAGCCCCTCTTCTTCCTGGACTACCAGCTCTGGGGCCACCTTGACCCCGAGGCGGTGGCCGAGGTCATGTGCGGCATCGCCGACGGCTGCCGGCGGGCCGGGTGCGCCATCCTCGGCGGTGAACTGGCCGAGCACCCCGGGCAGCTCCGCGAGGGGGAGATGGACCTGGCCGGCTTTGCCGTAGGGCTGGTAGAGAAGGACCGCCTGCTTGGCCCCGGCGGGCCCAAACCACCTCGGGAGGGCGACCGCCTGGTCGGGCTGTACTCGGACGGCCTGCGTTCCAACGGGTTCTCGCTGGTGCGGGCCGCACTGCTCGGCCGGGCCGGCCGCCGGCTCGAGGACGAGGCGTGGCCAGGCGCCGGCCATTCCCTGGCGGACGAGCTGCTACGCCCCTCGCTGATCTACACGCCCGCCGTGCTTGCCCTGCTCCCCCGGCTCGAGGTCCATGCCGCGGCCCACATAACCGGGGGCGGGTTGCCGGGCAATGTGCCCCGGGCCCTGCCGGCCGGCCTCGACGCCGTCCTTCGCGTCGGCAGCTGGCCGGTGCCCCCTATCTTCGGCGAGGTCCAGAAGGCCTCGTCTGTGGACGATGCAGAGATGTACCGCACGTTCAATATGGGCCTCGGCATGGTGCTGGTCTTGCCACCCGACCAGGCCCGGGCGGCGGTGGCCACCCTGCACGACCTTGGCTTCGGCGCCGGCGACGTGGGCCAGGTGATGGCGGGCCAGGGGCGCTGCCTGATCGAGTAGTCCCCAGCTAATTCCCCCGTTTTCCACAGCTCTTCCACAACGGGGGAAAACCTCGTTGGAGTTATCCGGGCCCCTGCTTGACCGCCTGCATTCGCCGGCGCGTTCACCCCCACCCGGTGGGGCCGCCCCCGAACGCCGCCCCCGATCCCCAGGGCTTCGGTCCCGGGCGCCACCACCGGCCCGAAAAGCGCCACCGGTCGGTCCCCGGCTCGGTCTTGCTCGGG
>JASHVH010000316.1 GCA_030039575.1 Acidimicrobiales bacterium
TGTGTACCCGCAACCGCTGCTCAACCGTATACAACCGGCGGTGAACCACCTGGTGAGGCACATTGAGTACGCCGACCCCAGCTTCAAGCTGCCGCCGTCAACGGTGGGGCACGGCATCTACGCGGTACCGCCCAACCAGGTTGTCGACCTGCCCGCCGTCAGGACGACAGCAGCGCGGACGGCCAGCGCCGGAGGGGGCAGATAACCATGCCGGGCACACTGCGGGCCGACCACCTCCTGGCCGCGGCGAAGGGTTGCACCATCAGCTCCCTCGGCAAGGTGACCGGCCTGTGTACGGCCAAGGCGTCCATCTCGATCCCGGTGGCCTACCGGGCCATACTGCCGATCCTGCTCCTTTTTGGTGGCGCGCTCGTGGTCCTGCTAGTTGTAGCGGTCCTCCCGAGACGGCGTTACCCCGGCTTGTGGGCCGGGCTCACCGTGGTCACCGGCCTCGCCACTTTGATCGACGGCCTGGTGCAATGGGCCAACCTCAATAACTCGGCCCACGTCGCCGTCACCCTGGCCGGCCAAATCATCTACGACCATTTCAGCGCCTTTTTCGTAATACTTTTCGGTTCCGCTACCGTCCTCGGGGCGTTGGTCACCGATGGTTACCTGAGGCGGGAGAACCTGGACGGCCCCGAACCCTACGTGCTCATGATGCTGTGCTCGAGCGGCGCGGTGCTCATGGCGCTGGCCGGCGGGCTGGTAAGCCTTTTCCTGGGCCTGGAAGTGCTTTCTATTTCCCTTTATACCCTCTCGGGTTACCACCACCGGCGCCCGGCTTCGGGGGAAGCCGCCCTCAAGTACTTCATCCTTGGCTCCTTCTCGTCCGCCCTCTTTATTTACGGGGCCGCCCTGGTGTACGGGGCCACCGGCTCGTTACAGTACGCCCAGATCTACGCTTTCCTGACCGGCACCGTTCTCATACACAACGGGGTCCTGCTGGCCGGGATGGGGCTTTTGATCGTAGGCCTCGGTTTCAAAGTGGCGGCCGTCCCGTTCCATTTCTGGGCCCCCGACGTTTACCAGGGAGCACCCACGCCCTTCGTCGGGTACATGGCGGCGGTGGCCAAGGCGGCCGGTTTTGCCGGCCTGGTCCGCGTGCTCATGCTCGCCTTTCCGACCCAGGTGTCCAACTGGCGCCCGATTATCTGGGTGCTGGCGACGGCTTCAGTGCTCATTGGCGGGGTCCTCGCCCTGGTGCAGTCAGACCTCAAGCGCATGCTGGCTTATTCGTCAGTCAGCCAGGCCGGGTACGTCCTGATCGGCCTCCAGGACGGCACTTCAAACGGGGTGCAGGCGGTCTCCTTCTACGTGTTCACTTACGCGTTCATGGTCATCGGCACGTTCGCCATTGTGGAGATCATCCAGGGCCGGGGCGAGGCCCGCAACGACTTGAGCGCGGCCAGAGGGCTGTCCACCCGAAGTCCCTGGTTGGCCACCGCCATGCTCGTACTCCTACTCGGGCAGGCCGGTATCCCGCTTACCAGCGGGTTCCTCGGGAAATGGCTTGTGATCGAGGCAGTGGTCTCCAAAGGCCAGTACGGGTTGGGCATCATCGGTATGCTCGGCGCCGCCATAGCCGCCTTCCCGTACTTGCGGGTGGCGTTGATGATGTACGTCTCGCCGCCCCCAACCGGCCGGCGCCAGGGGGACGAGGTGAGCGCCGAAGAGGACGCGGCATTGCAGCACTCGGACCTGCAGGGCATCATGTCCGCCGGGCTGGTGGGCCGGGACTCGGCCTTGGCCCTACGAGCGGCCCCCACCACCCGTCTGCGTCAACCCCCGGCTACCACCGTCGCGATCGGGATCTGTACCGTGTTCACCATCTTTGCCGGCGTTTCGACGCCGCTGTTGTCGATGGCCCATTCCATCACCCTTCCCTGGTAGGACAGCTTCTGGCGCGGTGGCGCATTTGTAGGCAAAAAGCGTCACAAACGGGCCAAAGCTCTCGGTTCACAAGTCGACAGAGCGAGCGGGGGAGAAGGTGCAAAGCTGTCGTTTCGCCGCCGAAGCGGCAGGCACGGCGTACACCCGTAATGTGAACGCATGGAGCAGGCGGGAGCAGTGGGGGCGATGCCGAGGCCCGCCGAGCGGGCCGAACAGGCCGAACAGGCCGAGCAGGCCAAGCAGGTCGAGGCGGGCACCAGTCGCTGGACCTGGCACCGCAGCCCACTGACCGGCGCAGCAGTGGTCTTCGACCTCGATGGGGTGCTCTCTAACGCGGCGGCGCGCCAGCACTTCTTAAAGGGCCCCCACCCCGATTGGGAGGCCTTCTTTTCGGCTTCAGGCGACGACCCCCTCATCGACGAGGTGGCGACGCTGCTCGGCCTGTTGTCCGCCGGGCTCGCCATCGTCCTCCTGACGGCCCGGCCCGCACGGACAGGAGAGCTGACCGTGGGCTGGCTGGGGCGCCACGAAGTGCGCTGGGACCTTTTGGTCATGCGGCGCGACGGGGACTACCGCCCGGCGCGGCAGTTCAAGCAGGAGGCGGTCCGCGAAATGCAGGCTCGCGGGCTCGACCTGAAGCTCTGCGTCGAGGACGACCTCAGGAACGTCGAGATGTTCCGGGCCGAGGGCCTGCCGGCGCTCTACATCCACTCGGGTTACTACGAGTAGGGGGTCGCGCTCAGCCTTATCTCAGGTCCGTTATGTACCCTGGGTCACAAGAGGTGTGAACATGAACCGTAACAATTTGAAGACCGCCATCCTCCTGGCGCTCCTGGGTGGGCTTTGCCTCGGTATCGGCGCCTTTTGGGGGACAGAGGGGCTGATCATCGGCCTCGTCATCGGCCTAGTCTTCGTCGGTGCTTCCTACTGGTTCTCCGACACCGTGGCCATCAAAGCGGCCCGGGCGGTACCGGTCTCGGAAGCTCAGATGCCGCAGTACTACGAGATCGTAAGAGACTTGACTACTCGGGCCGGGTTGCCGATGCCGCGGCTGTACGTCTCTCCTTCTCCCCAGCCCAATGCCTTCGCCACAGGGCGCAACCCCAAGCACGCGGCTGTGGCCGTCACCCAGGGCATCCTCCAGATTTGCACCTGGTCGGAGCTTCGTGGAGTGCTGGCGCACGAGATCAGCCACGTCCGGAACCGGGACATCTTGACCGGCTCGGTGGCGGCGGCGATCGCGCTCGGGATCACTTTCCTCGCCCGTATGGCCGCGTGGAGTGGGCTGTTCTTCGGCGGTGCCGGGGGAGGCCGTGGGCGGGACAACGACAACATCTTCGGCCTCCTGGCCATGATCATCCTGGCCCCATTGGCCGCGGCGATGCTGAAGATGGCCTTGTCCAGGAGCCGAGAGTACGAGGCGGACCGGGACGGCGCCCGCCTCATCGGCGACGGGGAGCCGTTGGCTTCGGCCTTGTCCAAGCTCGACTCCGCCTCGAGGCAGATCCCGATGCAGGTGCCCAGG
>JASHVH010000317.1 GCA_030039575.1 Acidimicrobiales bacterium
AGAGCTTCCTGGCCACATCGTTTGAAGAAGCCCCGTTAGCCAGCATCTGAAGCACTTCGATCTCACGGCGGGTGAGGACGGTGGTAACCCCATCTCTCCTCACCCCGCCCCTGAGGAACATGTCGGCCAGTCCCCCAGCCCCGATTTTGCCCCTGCCGAGAGCGGCCAACGTCACGGTCGAGACCATCTCAGTCGTGGAACAGTCCTTTACCAGGTACCCCACGGCCCCGGCGGCGTAGGCGGCCCTAAGTGTGTCATCGTCAGCGAACATGCTCAGGATGATCACCGGCACTTGAGGCAAGTACTGCTTCAACTGGCGGGTGGCGGCGATACCGTCCTGGCCAGGGAGGGACAGGTCCATCAATACCACGTCGGGCTGGCTCCGGCGGGCGGCCGCGAGCACCTCGTTGCCGTCACTCACTTCAGCCACCACGGAAACGCCATTTGCTTCGAGAGACCGCCGCAGCCCTTCTCTCAGCACGATGTGGTCGTCGACCAACATCGTCTGCACCGCCATCGTGTCCACTTCCATCGTCTGCACTGCGCTCAATTTCAGCGCCTCCCGTTAGTCACCGGCTGCCCGAGTTGTAGCCGCACCATCGTCCCCTGCCCGGGGGGCGATGTGATCCCGAACCGTGCCCCTATGGCGTCGGCCCGCTCCCTCATACCAAGGATCCCAAACGCATCGCGACGAAGCGGGGCGCCGGCCGCCAACCCTTTACCGTCGTCGACAACTTCGAGTTCTGCGCCCACGGGATCGCAACGCCACCGGACGTCGATATGGCGCGCCCCGGAGTGGCGTTCCGCATTGTTGATCGCCTCCTGAGCTATCCGTACGACTTCCCGTTCTGTGACCGGCGACAGAGCGCCATCGCCGTCGGTTCGAAGCGAGGTGACGATCCCCGAGCGCTGCTCGACGCGTTCGAGCAGACCGGCCAGGGCTTCGGTCAGGTCGACTTCTTCAGTCAGGTCGACGCGGAGATCGGTCAGTTTGCTACGTACATCGCGGGTCGCTTTGCGCACTTCGTTGGCCAGGTCTTCGAGGTCGTCGGCCGTCTCTTGCCAGCTTGAGGAACTGGTGCCGTTCCTCGACTCCGTCGCGATCCGGTCCAACGAAATGGCCACGTACGCCAGCGACTGGCCCAACCTATCGTGCATTTCGCGGGCGATCCGCCCTCGTTCCTCCTCGGCGCCGAGCGTCCGCAGGCGCCGGAACCAGCGAGCGTTGTCTATGGCCAACCCGGCGTGGCGAGCAACCCCAGCCACGATGTCCGCATCCGCCTCGGTGAAAGGCTCCTTGTTGTCAACCCGTTCCACGGCCAGTAGGCCGACAAGCGTGTCACGTGCCCACAGAGGGGCATAGAGGCCCGAAATGGCCCCCAATGTCACGCCATCGGCTTCGGTCAGCTCCGCTCGAAGGAGGGGCCCGAGGGACCTCGACGCTTCTTTCATAGCATCGGGCAGCTCTCCTTGACGCACCGAAGCCGGCAGCTCCAGGCCATCGGCCACCACCACTTCCCAGTGGCTTCGTTCGGCAGTTGGATCGGCCAGGAAGAGCACGACCACGTCAGGCTGCAGCAGGTCACGCAGCCGCGAAATCGTATTGGCGATGGCCGCTTTCAGGTTCAGTGACGCCGGTAACGAGGCCGCTCTGGCGTGAAGCTCGAGCAGTAGATGGTTGACCTCGGCCAAGGCACGCAACCGTTCGAGCTCGCCCGTGTTTTCGCGCATACCGAGGCGCAATAACCAGTCACTATAAGAAGCGAGCATGGCCAGGGCCCCGAGCAGGGCGGCTCGTTCGATCCCGACCGAAGCCAGGGAACGACTGAGCAAGCCGGCCAGCCCGACCGCGCCCAAGCCGACGATCGAACCCACGGTCGCGAAAGCGAGCACCGCTGGCGCCACCCGCAGGCCGGCGATGAAAACCGCGGCCCCCAGGCTCAATAGGAACGGCGACGTTGCGTTCCCGGTAAAGAGCACCACTACCACGCACAGGCCGACCTCGACGACGACATCGAGAAGCGAAGGCCGCTCCGCGGGCACCTGTCGCTTGGAGGTCGAAAAACTGAACCGTAACGGCCATACTGTCCGGACGATCGCGTAAAGCGCCAGGACGCCCCCGGCCGCCACTTCGCGCTTGGTCGGGGCCCCAGAAATCACGACCATCGCAAGGAGAGAAAGGGATAAGGCCGCCCAGCGCAGCGCCACCACCAGCTCGGTGAGGCCCCATTGCGACCGGCGTTTCTGGGCGATCATTTGCCCGTTTAAGCCGAAGCTCGTTCGCCTGGGCCGAGGCCAAGAGCGGCGGGATCCCTGCTCCTTCGGCCGGACCAGCCACTCTGATAAGCCAGTGCGACCGCAGCTAATTGCGAGGTAACACCGAGCTTGACAAGTATCGACCGGATCTGGCTGCGAACGGTCGGCATGGAGACATAGGACTGAGCGCAGATGTCCCGCGCCTTGGCCCCCCTCATTAGGGCCGAGAGCACTTCCTCTTCTCGCCGAGTGAGCCGGTCAAACTCCAGAAGCTGTCTGCTCATCAATAGACCAATCCCTTTTGCAAGCCGCGGCTCTCCAGCCAGGTGCATAACACGCGGCAGAAGAGCCAGCACGTTGTGCTGGGTCGAGTTCGTTGTCTCTCTCCCTAGCCCAAACGACCTGTTACGGGCTAGCTGTACGGGCTAGGGATCGCCGCCTACAAAGCGGCTTATTTCCGTAGTCAATGAGGGGCTCGGTGGCGGCCCACCGGCTGGCGACTGTCGGTGGGCCTTCTACTCCTGTTCACTTTCTTGTCACTACCTGGCTATTTGGCGTGAGCCAGGCTTAGCAGAGGCAGATTACGCTTCTGAGCCGCAGCCTGTCCATAGGGATCCCCCCTAATCTTTAAGGCCAGGACGGGGCCGCGACCCTAGGGGCCCTTTTAGCCCATTCTAGGGTGGTCCGCTGAGGGGTAGCTTGAGGTGCAATTTGTCATCGTCCGTCCCATTCGAGCGTGACCGTCGTAACATCATTGCCACCTTCCCCACGTTTAGCTGTGACGGCCGTAACATCAACGTCACTGTCCGTTCCATCTTGGTGTGACACAAATAACGCTGTTTGGCTCCGCTCGAGCGAGCACTCACGTCCACAGATCCGCTAGCAGCCCTCCGAATACAAATTTGTAGCCTTCTGGTCACCCTCAGTGCTCTGCCCCGCTTAGCGGGTCCTTAAGGACCGTCGTGAGAAGCGGTGCCGGGACGAGCCACAATCGGTTAAGGCGCTATTGGGCTACAGGTCCTCTTCCATGGCCATGGCCCGCAACGCCAGCTCACGGCGAGAGGAAATGCCGAACTTGGCGTAGATATGGGTGAGGTGGTACTCGACCGTCTTCACACTCACTGCGAGTTGTCTCGCGATCTCGGCGTTGGACGAGCCCGAGGTGACCAGCCGTACCACCGCTGCCTCTGTGGGGGTAAGTAACCCACGTCGTCCCGGCGAGCGTGCGACCGGGCTGAAGCCCATCCTTTCGAGACACCGGTCGGCGATTGACGCAAAGGCTCGAGCGCCACACGCCTCGAAGACTTTCCTTGCGGCTTGTAACTCGCGAGCGGCGATCTTTCGTTTGCCGGCTCGCACCGCCGACCGGCCCCACGCCAAGTGGGCCAGACCGCACCCCAAAGGCATGCTCAGCTCTTCGGAAGAAGCAACCGCTTCGGCGAAAAGCAATTCAGCGCTGTCCCAATCACCCGTCTCGGTGGCGAGCAGCCCGCTCACGCGCGCGGCGGCCGCTCTCGCTGACCGCCGGCCAGACTCACGGACAATGGCCCCGAAATCATCGAGGGCCGCGGCCGCATCGTCCAGCCGTCCGAGCGCCACCAGAGCTTCAGCCAGCACCGGGCCGAGGACGTGCGACCCCGGTTCGCGCGAGTCGTAAGCGGTAGTAAGGTCGACCGCCGCTCGGTGGAGGGCTTCAGGGTCATCACGGGCCAGGGCCAGGAAGGCGCGAGCCGCGCTTGTGTAAGCGAGAGCAGAACCAGTGCCCATGACCCCGGCCCAATGGGCGGCTACGGCTATGTGATTTTCCGCCTCGCCGAACTCTCCCCTCGCGGCTTGGGGCATGGCGGCCAACCCGTGGAGCATGGGCAGCTCCCAGACCCGCTCTGCCTCCGTGGCGACCGAAACGGCCAGCTCGGCGTGTTCTACGGCCTCGTCCAGGAGCCCCATCCTGAACGTCGCCTCCCCCAGGTAGCCGACAGCCTGGCTCACTCTGAGAGGCTCGCCAAGTTGTTCTTTCTGGATAACAAGGGACAGGTCGGAGCGGGCCCCGGGCAGGTCGTCCGTCCAGAGCCGCACGATACCGCGAGCCATTAGCCCGTCCGAGCCTCGGGCGCCGCCAGCTTTGTCGAGTTGCTGTAGGAAAACGAGGGCATCGTTCGCACGGCCGGCGAGCGCCAAGCCGACGATGCGTGTGAGCCATGCGAAGGCAGCCACCCATTCGTCTGGA
>JASHVH010000318.1 GCA_030039575.1 Acidimicrobiales bacterium
TGGCAGCCCCGTAAGACACCTCGCCTGGGAAGCCCGCCGGCCCCCCCGAGGTGAGGCTGATGACCCGCCCCCAATCCGCCCCGCGCTCACGATTACGACGCGCCAGTTCCGCGATCAAAAGGGCGCCCCCTCGCGCATCGACAAGGAGTTGGGCATCGATTCGGACCTCTGCCACTACCGCAGCACCGTCCTGACCACGGTCCTGGGCGTAGGCGGCCGGCCGGCCCGGGTCGTCGTCTTGGGCCCTCAAGCGCAAGTACGAAATGGCCACCTTGGCTCCCGATTGCGCCAGTGCAACGGCGGTAGAGGCACCAATGCCGTGGTTGGCCCCGGTCACCAAAGCAACCCGTTGTTCGAGGGGACGGACGGTCATTGGAAATAATTAATAGCGCCGTTTAGTCGCTCAGGCCGCGTACACCTCGGCGGGCCCGCTGTTGCCACGCTGGTCCGCCTTCCGAATGCCCGCGCCAATTCGGACGAGTTCTCCCGGCAAAGCGGTAATTAACCGGGCGACGAATATCCGCCCGAGGAGATAAATGGCACAGGGGGATCGCCGGCCGGCTTACGCCTCTCTGCGGACGAGGGGGATTACGACACCGATTGGCCGCCGGTGGCCGCCGCTCAACCGGGCTCGCAACCAAGCCAGGCGGGCCGGGTTACGGCGTGGTTTGCCGCTCGTCCTTACGCCTAGCGCCCGCCGCTGCGCGCCCGCCCTCAGTTCCCGGGTGCGTTCGAAAGCCAATTGTTCTGTGATGGCCGGGTGCATATCGCGCTCCTTGTCAACCTGTCTCTCCAATGATGAGTTATCCGGCGGAGCCAGTGATCAGTGGCCAGTACGGAAACCAGCACGGAACTTCTACTTAGACGGCTCCAGGAGAGGTAAATCATCGGCCGTCGGTGCGGGAATGGGCCAAGATGGCGCCATGGAGCTGGAGCCCACTCACCGCGAGGCCGAGGTACTGCAGCTCGTAGGCCAGCGCCTCAGCAACGCCGAGATCGCCAAGACCCTGTTCATCTCGGAGCGGACCGTCGAGAGCCACGTCTCCGCCCTGCTCCGCAAGCTCGACCTGCCGGACCGGCGCGCCTTGGCTGTTTACACATCAGAGCACGCCACAGACGGGACCACCCAGCCGCGCTGGCCGGCCGAGCCGCCCACGTCGTTCGTCGGCCGGGAAGCTGAGCTGGCCGAGCTAAGCACCGCGCTGGCGCAGAACCGCCTGGTAACCCTGACCGGGCCCGGGGGGGTGGGCAAGACCCGCCTGGCCTTGCGGGCCTTGGCCAGCCAGCCGGCCGCCTTCTCTGACCTGGCATCTTTGCCGTCGGACGCCGACGAACACACCGTCGGGCGCGCGGTAGCCGCCGCTCTCGGGATGGTGGAGCCGGCCGGCACCGACGTCCTGGACGCTATCTCCAGCCTCCTCTCCTCCAACCCCGTCGTGGTCGTGCTCGACAACTGCGAGCACCTCCTCGACGGCGCCGCCGTCGTCGCCGAACGCCTCTTGGCCGCCACCGGCGTAAGCGTCGTGGCCACCAGCAGGGAACGCCTGGGCGTACCCGGGGAGCGGGTGGTGCAGCTCGGGCCTCTCCCGGAGGACGCCGCCACCAGGCTGTTCATGGAACGGGCTGAGACGGTTGAGCCAGGCGCGGTGCTGGACGGCCGCCAAGTGGCCGACCTCTGCCGGCGCCTGGAGGGGATCCCCCTGATAATCGAGCTGGCTGCGGCCCGGCTGGGCGCCCTCAGCTTCGACGACTTGAGGAGCCGGATCGACCAGGCGGCCGAACTGCTGGGGCCGGGCCGGTCCCGCAACCGTCACCGCAGCCTTCGGGCCACCCTGGACTGGAGCTACGACCTGCTGGACGTCGACGAGCAGCGCCTTTACCGGTCGCTCGGGGCGCTGCGAGGGCCCTTCCGGTTGTCTGTGGCGGAGGACCTGGTCGGGACGAACGCCGGTAGCGTCGCCGCCGGGGTCGCCCACCTGGTGGACAGCTCTTTGCTGGTGCGCCAGGGCGACCGTTACCGTCAACTTGGCCTGATCCGCGCCGACGCGCTGGACCGGCTGCGAGCTGCGGGCGAGGAGCAGGACGTACAGGACCGCCTGGTCGACTGGGCGCTCGTCGCCTTGGAGCACGGGTTCCAGAGGGGAGACGAGGCCGACTTCGGGGCGGCGGTCGAAGCGGCCCAGGCACTCGGGCGCCCGGAAACCGCCACCTTGGCGAAGCGCTTGGCCGAGGCGTGGGAGGAAGTCGGTCACGGCCACTGGGCCGATGCCGAATGCCTGTACGAACTCGCCGCCACCACCGCCAATGACCCGGCCCCGGCCATCGCGGGGGCCGAGTTGGCCTGGAGCCGCGGCCACGGTGACACGGCTGTTGCGCTGTTCGAACTGGCTGCTTCGCTCGCGTCCAAGAGCGGCGACGCGGCCCTGGAGGCGCACGCCACCGCAGGTGCATCTGAGGTGATGAACCGCTATGGGGGCATCATGCTCGAGGTCCCCCCGCACGAGGCCACCACCGCGCTGGTAGAGCGGAGCGAGGTCGCCGCCGCGGTGGCCGGCGACGCGTGTTCGCTAGCTCGCGCCGCCGTGGCCCGCATGTGGCTCACACACGGGACCGACGACGTCGACGCCATCGCCGAAACGGCGGCTCAGGCGGTGCGTGCCGCGCAGCAGTGCGAAGACCCCGCCGTGCTTTCCTCCGCCCTCGACGGGCAGAGCGTGGCTTTGCTCGTGCGGCTTCGTGCCCGCGAGGGAGCCAAGATCATAACTGAGCGGCTCCGCCTGACAGAAGAGCTCGCCGGTCAAAACGCCCGCCAAGTCCTGGAGCGGACCGACGCACTTTATATGGCCTGTGTCGTCTCGTTCCTTATGGGGGATTTCGAGGGCACGCTAAATCGAGGCCACGAGCTCGACCGGTTGGCCCGCCGCCGGGGCATTTTCTACGGTGGCCTGACCCACCTGGCCCCGGCCAATTTCTTCCTCGGCAATTTCAACGAATGCCTGGAACAGGCGTCGGGCGTCTATTGGGAGGTCACCCAGCGACGGGATGCGGGGGCATCGTTGCTGGCGCGCGCTTTTTCCTGTGCCGGGGCGGTTTGTGGGTACCGTGGCGACGATAAGAGTGCGACGCGCTGGTTTGCCCGGGCCCAAGAACTCGAATGTGGCTCGTCTTGCCGCTGGAAGTGTGACTTCAGCCTCCTGATGAGGTCCGATGTCCATCTCCACCACGGCCGACGCCAAGAAGCGGCGTTGTTACTCGCTGATCCCCCGTCTCTCCGGGTAGGTGAGTGGCGAGGCTGGTACGCCGCCACAAGGGCGGAAGCCCTTGGTGGTCAGGCTGTGGAAGAGGCTGAAGAGCTCCTGGAGGGCGGTGCTTATTCGCGTGCCGTGTTGGCCCGGGCGCGCGGGGAATTGAAACAAGCGCACGCCCTGTTCCGCGAGTGCGGCGCCGAGTACCAGGCCGCCCGGACCGGGTTGCAGATGCGCGGACGGGTTCGGGAGGAGGCCCTGGCGACCTACAGGCGTCTGGGTCTGAACGAACCCCGTTTCTCAGCTTCGACCGAGGTTGGCGACGGAGCCAGCCGCGCTGCGACCTAGCCAGCCCGGCCCGGCCGCGTGTCAGGCCGGAGGGAACGGTTCGTTCACAACCGGGATGGTTGGGGCCGGGTTGAAGTCGACCTCGTACTGGGCCGTGAGGAGGTCGGAGTCGGCCGCGCTTAGCCCGATAGCGGGGTTCGGCGGCCACGGGGCCAACCCGGAGAAGTTCAGGGCGGCCGTGAAATCGCCCACGGTCTGGCGCCGCCAAGCGCTTATGTGCGGCTCCTTGACACCGAAACGGGCCTCGATTATCCGGATCAACGACGTGTGGTCGAGCACCCCCGAATAGACGTTGCCGCCTACGGTCCAGGGCGAGACCAGTGTCACCGGGACCCGGAAGCCGAGACCGATCGGCAGGTCATCACCAGGCGTGCCACCCGGGGAGGTCAGGGTCACGAACTCGTCCGCCGTCCCGGCTGGAGGGGTCGGCGGAGGGACGTGGTCGAACATGCCGTCGTTCTCGTCGTAGGTGAGGATGAACAATGTCTTCGCCCACACGTCGGGGTTCGAGGCAATGGCATCGAGTTTCTGGGCCACGTACTCCGCCCCGGCGGCCGGGAAGTAGTCGGGGTGCTCGGTTTGCGCGGTGGGGGCGACTATCCAGGACACCTGCGGCAGCTGGTCATGACGGGCGTCGTACTCGAACGCCCCGGCGGGCTGTTTGAGCATCCCCCGTTGCCACAAAGGTGAAGAAGTCGAGGCGTTTGCGTACTGTTTGAACCAGGCCAGGGCGTTGTCGTCGTAATTGTCCTCCTCATGATACACCTGCCAGCTGATGCCAGCCCGCTCGAGGCGCTCGGGGTAGGTGGTCCACGAAAGGATGACGTTATTGAACGCCGGCGTGTTGTCTATGATCGGCCCGCCGGCGGTGCCGTTGGGGTCGATCCAGCCCGACCACATGTAACAGCGGTTCGGGTTCGTCGGCCCGAACACACTGCAGTGGTAATTGTCGCAAAGCGTAAAGGCGCTGGCGAGGGCGCGTTGGAAGGGGATGTCGTCTTCCATGAAGTAACCCATGGTGAACGGGCCCTTGGCCGCCACCCAGCCGTCCATCTTCCC
>JASHVH010000319.1 GCA_030039575.1 Acidimicrobiales bacterium
TCGACCGGGCCGACCGGGGCCACCGGCGACACCGGGGCACAGGGCACGCAGGGTTCGCAAGGGACCCAAGGCACGCAAGGGTCCCAGGGCTCGACCGGCTCGACCGGCTCGACCGGACCGACTGGGGCCACCGGCGACACCGGGGCCCAGGGCACGCAGGGCACGCAGGGTTCGCAAGGGACCCAAGGCTTCCAGGGCTCGACCGGGGCAACTGGGACGCAGGGTTCGCAAGGGACCCAAGGCACGCAGGGCTCGACCGGGGCAACTGGGACGCAGGGTTCGCAAGGGACCCAAGGCACGCAGGGCTTCCAGGGCTTGACCGGGGCAACCGGCTCGACCGGGGCAACTGGGATGCAGGGATCTCAAGGAACCCAAGGCAGCCAGGGAACTCAGGGCATCCAGGGTTCACAGGGAGTGCAGGGGTCAACCGGCGATCAGGGTGCCACCGGTCCGCAGGGTTTCCAGGGCCCGACCGGGGCGACGGGCCCGACCGGGGCAACGGGCCCGACGGGGGCGACGGGCCCGACGGGGGGAACCGGCGCCAATGGGACGCAGGGCACACAGGGTTCGCAGGGGACCCAAGGCACCCAAGGCTTTCAGGGCTCGACCGGGGCGACCGGGGCAACCGGGGCAACTGGGACGCAGGGATCTCTGGGCACCCAGGGCACTCAAGGGACCCAAGGGTTCCAGGGGACCCAAGGCAACCAGGGCACTCAAGGGACCCAAGGGTTCCAGGGGACCCAAGGCAATCAGGGCACGCAGGGCACTCAAGGGACCCAAGGGTTCCAGGGCTCGACCGGGGCGACGGGCTCGACCGGGGCAACTGGCACGCAGGGATCTCAGGGAACCCAAGGCAACCAGGGAACTCAGGGCATCCAGGGATCACAGGGCGTGCAGGGGTCAACCGGCGGTCAGGGTGCCACCGGTCCACAGGGTTTCCAGGGCCCGACGGGGGCGACGGGCCCGACGGGGGCGACGGGCCCGACCGGGGGAACCGGCGCCAATGGGACGCAGGGCACACAGGGTTCGCAGGGGACCCAAGGCACTCAAGGCTTCCAGGGCTCCACCGGGGCGACCGGCCCGACCGGGGCGACCGGGGCGACCGGGAACCAGGGCTCCCAAGGCAACCAAGGGAACCAGGGAACCCAAGGTTTCCAAGGATCACAGGGTGTGCAGGGGTCGAACGGCAACCTGGGTGCCACCGGTCCGCAGGGCTTCCAGGGGCCGACGGGGGCAACAGGCCCGACGGGGGCAACGGGGCCGACGGGGGCAACGGGCGCGACTGGGGCAACGGGCGCGACTGGGGCAACTGGGACGCAGGGCTCCCAAGGCTCCCAAGGCTCCCAAGGCTCCCAGGGCAACCAGGGCATCCAGGGTTCTCAAGGCTCGCAGGGTTCCAAAGGGTCTACAGGTGCCACGGGGTCTACAGGTGCCACAGGGCCGACAGGAGCTACGGGTACGGCCGGTTCGAATGGCACCCAAGGGCCGACCGGTTCCACGGGCCCAACGGGTGCTGCCGGGTCGAACGGCGCCACCGGTGCTACGGGGGCTCAGGGTTCGCAAGGCTTCCAGGGCACCCCAGGAGCGACCGGCTCACAAGGGTCTCAAGGAACCCAAGGCGCGCAGGGCCCGGCGACCGCCGACGTCGTAACGAGTACCGCGACAGAGAGCTCGGGCTCGAGCGGCGCGACCCTGGTGGGAACCGCTTCGTGCGCAACGGGCTCGATCGCTCTTGGGGGCGGTGCCAACGTCACCGGCGCGACTACGGCTGAGAACGTCTTTCTCACCCGGTCAATCCCGACGGGGTCATCACCACCCAACGGCTGGCAAGCACAAGCCGAGCAAGGTGCGACTGGCTCTCAGGGATGGCAGTTGGTGGTTGATGTCGTTTGCGGCCCTTGACCCTCCAGCCGTCAACTGGTACGGGCGTACTCGGCTCGGTGAGCGACCCCTCGCCTACTGGCGAAACGTGCGGACGCACTCTTCCGATCACCAGGGCCACCTTCGACGGCCTTGGGCAAGGACAGGACCGCGCCCAGAAGCAGGTATGCCATCTATGAGAGATCCCGAGCCGCAGACCGTGCGACGACCCCGCGCGCTCGAACAGGCCGGACGACGTATGGGCCAGGTCATACGTTCCGACCGCGCCACGAGTGGCTTAGAGGGACGCCGGGCTGACGGGCCGACCTTCACCGGTCTGCCGTGCGCCCGGTGACTTTCGGCCGCCATTTATCAACGACACGCGAAGCGTGGCTTTCGTGTACGCGCCGGCCAGGGGCTTTATCGAGAGGGGCAAGGGGTTAGCAAGTGGAATATACATTCCTTACCTCGGCGCAGCACGCCACCGTGTACGCTATCTACAGCCAGTGACCTATAGACTTTCGCGGCAAAGGGCGTCTAGCCAATGATTACCAGCTCTGCTCAGGACCGAAGTTCGGGAGTGCGCCGAGTTCTCGTAGCGGGATTGACAATTGCGATCGCGGCGATAGCCACAAGTTGCGGGTCTGCTAGAAACAACGCTACCGCGTCATCGACTACTGGAGGCGGAGCCGGCATCACGACAAGCAAATTGAGCAGTGATACGACGGCCGTTCAAACGCTACTCAAAGAGGGCCTTTCTCAAGCGCAGGCGAAAATGCTGGGCCAGGCAGCGACTACGTTCAAAGACGTGCTCCTCCTGGACCCCGCAAACGTTTACGCCCTATACAACCTTGGCGTCATCGAGCAAATGAAGAACGATACGACGGGCGCGCTCTCTTACTACAACCGCGCCTTGGACGCCGATAACACGTACACGCCGGCGATGTACAACAAGGCCGTCATCCTGGAGGCAACGGACCTCGACGCCGCGCTGGCCCTGTACAAGGAAATAGTTGCCATCAACCCCAACGCTTCGACGGCGTACCTGCGGATGGCATTTGTGTACGCCAAGCAAGGACAGGGCACAAAAGCCGACCAGGCTCGCGCTAAAGCAATAGCCCTGGACGCAAACTTGTCTAGGTACCCGCTGCCAGCGAAGTGCAGTCAACCGAATTGCTGAGCGTATATACCCCGAGCCACCGTCCCCAGTTCTTGACGGAGTGCTACGAGAGCCTCCGCGAGCAGCTTTTCGAAGACTGGGAGTGGGTGGTCCTTCTCAACAAGGAAGCGAGGTGGGCGCCGCCGGGCCAGGATCCCCGGGTCCGCGTCATCGTCGATGACAGCATTGACGGGGTCGGGTCGGCGAAGCAACGCGCCTGCGCAGAGGCCAAGGGAGACGTACTGGTGGAGTTGGACCATGACGACATGCTGGCTTGGCACGCACTCGAGGCTGTTCATGACGTGTTCTCGCACCGGCCGGACCTCGGGCTGGTCTATAGCCACTGCGCGCAGATCCTCGAAGATGGTAGCCGTGATAACTCGAAGTTCAATACCGAGGTCGGGTGGGAGTACAGAGAAGCTATCGTCGACGGGCGCAGTGTTCAGCACGCAGTGTCAATGCAGCCGACGCCTCACAACGTGTCCTATATATGGTTCGCGCCCAATCATCTGCGAGCCTTTTCGCGCCAGGCTTATGACAAAGCCGGAGGGTACAACCCCAATAGGCATGTTCTCGACGACCAGGATCTCATGTGCCGCCTTTACCAGGTTGGCGATTTTTACCTGATCGACGAATGTCTGTACCTGCAGCGGATGCACCCGGCGAACACGCAAAGAGACCAGCAGACCAACGCGTTCATCCAGACTGAAACAGTCGAGCTTTACAATGCCTACATCGAAAGCAACGCGCTCGCCTGGGCCAGGCGTCGGGGCCTCCTCGCCCTGGACCTCGGGGCGGCACACGCTCACCCCTATGGGTACCTTGGTGTGGACCGGTTGCCCGCAGAGGGCGTAGATATCGTCGCCGAGATGCCGGCCCCCCTGCCCCTAGCGGACAGTTCGGTGGGTGTCATCCGCGCTGTCGACTTCCTCGAACATGTTGCCGACAAGGTTGGGCTCTTCAACGAACTTTATCGTCTGCTGGCTCCCGGAGGGTTGCTCCTCAGCCAGACGCCAAGCACAGACGGCCGCGGAGCCTTTCAGGACCCCACCCACGTTTCGTTCTATAACGAGAACTCTTTTTGGTATTACACCGACGCCAACTACCGCAACTTCGTTCCAGAAATAAAGGCCAGGTTCCAGGTTTCCCGGTTGGCTACCAGTTATCCGACCGAGTGGCATGCGGCCCATAACATCTCTTACGTCACGGCCAACCTGATCGCCCTAAAGGAGCCGATGGACCGCAACGGCGGTTTGCTTTCAGTGTAACCACTGCGTCGTAGTTACGCAGCTGTCAGGTACCGACAGACCTTGGTTTCGTCGCGGGCCGTCAACGAAAATTCACTTTATGGCCAACTTAGTTGCACCTGAAGGAAACTCGGCCGCAATAAGCGGGCGCGATGCTGGCGCGCGATGGCAAGGGCTCGACGGCTCCGGTCTCCCCGGAACGCATTCCGCCTGACCGTCGCCGCGCTGGCTTTGGCCCTGGGCCTCAGCATGGCCGGATCTGAGGCGACGGCCTCCACCAGCACCCTGACCGAGTCGCCCTCGACCGTCGGCAACGGTGCCAATTTCACCTTTACGTACTCCACCCCGGCGGCGACAGTCAGTTCGACGAACTGGGTTGGCATCTACCAACCGGGCCAGGTCCCCGGCCAGGTTGGCTCGACAACGTACGAGTACGCCCCCGGTCCGTCGGGGACCGTGACGTTTTCCACCAGCAGCCTCAACGGCGTCGGGCAGTACCAGGCGTACTACCTGTACAACAATGGCTACCAGCAATTGGCGGGGCCGGTCGATTTCACTGTCGTGGGCGAGCCCCCGGCGGCGGCTCCGCAAATTGTGCGAGTTCTGTCGCCTTCCGGCGCAGCCGCCCTGGACGACCCATTTGCGGTCGCGGTTGACCCTCATGGCGACGTCTGGGTCGCCGATACGGGCAACAACCGGGTCGAGGAACTGGCGCCGGACGGGTCGCCTATATCGGTACTGGGGGCGGGCTTCCTGGACCAGCCGCAGGGGGTGGCGCTGGATACTGAGGGCGATGTCTGGGTCTCGGACACCGGCAACAACCGGCTGGTCGAGTACTCACCGGACGGCAAGGTCCTAACAGTCGTGGGCGGGCCCGGTTCGGGCAATGGCCAGTTCGACAATCCCACCGCCGTGACCGTCTCGGCCCAAGGCGATATATACGTCGCCGACCAGGACAACAACCGGGTGGAGGAGTTCTCTCCAACGGGCGCCTATTTGTCCTCCATCTCGGTGGCGACGCCCGACGGCGTCGCTACGGACAACTCGGGCAACGTCTGGGTGTCCAGCCCGAGCTATGCGAACGGGAACGCTGTGTACGAGTTCTCACTTACCGGGACGGCGATAACGATGTTCGGTTCGACCCAGGCCAGCTTCGGGGCACTGTCAAATACGGCGGGAATAGCCGTCACGCCTGCCGGCCTCGTCCTCGTCGTGCAGCAGGACTACGGCTGGGTGACCGTCTTCAACCCGGACGGCAGCTTCAATACCGAGTTCGGCCTGCAGGCGGATGCCAACCCGGCGCCCTTTAGTCAAAACCTGGAAGCCCCTCAAGGGATCGCCATCAGCCAGTCCGGCGACATTTACGTCGCCGACAGTGGCAACAACCGGGTCGTCGAGTACGCTCCGCCGTCCTCGTGGGACCAGCCAGGACAAAACGTCCCGGGACAAAACGAGCCTGGACAAAATGGGGGAACCCAATGAGCCGGTACCTTTATCGTCCGGCCGGCCCGGTCATCAGCAGGCGCCAGTTGCTCAAAGGGACGGCCGCAATTGCCGGTGCCGCCGTGGCCAGCGCCGTGCTCCCCTCGAGCCTGCGCAAAGCGGCGGCCAAGACCCTCGCCTACCCGTCGCCATCGAGCCTCAACGACATCGAGCACATCGTGATCCTGATGCAGGAAAACCGGAGCTTCGACCACTACTTCGGCACGTTCCCCGGCGTCCGCGGCTTCACGGACCCGACCGCCATAACGCTGCCGGACGGCAACCCGGTTTTCTACCAGCCTGACCCGAGCCATGCCAATGGCTATTTGCTGCCGTTCCACTACGACACGAAGACCAC
>JASHVH010000320.1 GCA_030039575.1 Acidimicrobiales bacterium
ACGTAAAGCCTGACCTTGGCGCCCTCCGTGGCCGCCGTCACGTTGGCAAAACCGTTTATGGGAGCGCCATTTTGTTCACCCAAAAGCCTCCAGTCGGTGGTCCCCGGCTTTTTGTTCTCCTCGATCACCCAGCGGGCCTCGACCCCGTCGGGCCCCTGGAAGGTGGCCGGCCCAGCGGCGGCGGCCGTGGCCTTGGCGTGGGCACCGATCGTACCCCTCCCGCCGCCGGCGCCCGTCTGGGCGGCCTCCTTGGCGGTGCCGGCCTTGCTCGTGGTCGTGGTCGGCGCGGCGGAACCGCCGCCGGAGCCCCCACAGCCGGCCATAGCCAGGACCGAGGCGAGCACTGCAGCGGCGGCGCCCTTGTGAGCGCGCCTCAGCACAGTTCCTCTCTTATTTGGTGCTCTCTTGTGTGGCGTTGCATATCTTTCTGCAGGTCGTCGCCGGCGACCAGGAGGCCCGTCAACAGGTCCGGCTTAAAAGTGAGCGCGAAGAGGGTCATGGAGATGCTTACCCCGTGCGCCGGCCGGTGTACCACCAGGACCCGGTCGCCCGCACAGACGGTCCCCGGGTGGAGGACGCGCAGGTAGGCGCCGGACCGGCCTGACTCGGTGAACCGGCGCGCCCAGCGCCGCACGCGCATGTGGGCCATAAACGTTGCCCGTCCACCGGCCGCTTACCAAACGCAGTCACGCCGCCCTTGGCCGGGTCGGGGACGAGCCGGCCTACGTTGACGGACTGCACCCGTGCGGCTGGCGCTAGGTGAGGGGCCACTGGCTATAGTTTGTCGCCTCAATCCGGCTGGATAGTGGCAATCGGGAGGAGCTTCCCGTAACACTCGGCCCATCGCTGCCGCGCCTGAGCCAGCACGGCCACATCGGCGGCCGCCGGTTCCACCACCTCCCCTTCGATGGTGCCGGCGCCCAGGTCCACTCCGAGGGCGGCGGCCACGGCTCCCATGGCCGTGGTCTCGGGGACGATGGGGCACAGCACCCGCCGCCCGAGCGTGGCCGCCAGCCGGCCCTTCCACCACGGAGAGCCTTCTATGGCCCCGCCGTTCACGACTACCTCTAACCGCGCTTCTCGCCACTGGTCGAGACCGGCCTCGAGGTCCGCCAAGCCGCCGGCCAGCTGGAAGCAAACGGCCTCGACGGCGGCGGAGACGATGTGGCCGCCGTTGTGGCGCAACCCCAGACCGACGACGGCGCCTCTCCCGGCCGGGACCAGCGGCGCCGGCGGACGGGTACCGGCGTGCCAGGGAAGGACGAGGACGCCGTCGCTCCCGGCCGGGGCGGGGACGGGAACGTCGAACCGCACCGTCCCTGTCGCCCCCCCGACGCCGGGAGCCCTCTCCGCTTCGTAGGCCGCCTGGCGGCCGCTTTCTGGCCGCCCGGCCGCCTCCCTGCTCCCCGTACCCTCGATGCTGGAGCCTTCCCACAACGCCAGGGCCCAGGCGTACAGTTGACCGCCGCTGCTGTAGGCGGCGCCGGTCACGGTCTGCTCGTAGTCGACGCAGTAGCGCCAGAGCCCCGCCGGAAGTCCCGGGTGGCCGGGGCCCCGGTCGGGGCGCACCACCCTGACTGCGGCCGACGTGCCTATGGTCATGGCGGCCCGGCTGGGCCGGTCGCAACCGACCCCGAGGTTGGCTGCGGCCCCATCGCCCATGGCCGGGTGCCAACGGGCGTCGGCGAGGCCCGGCCAGCGCTGGCACCAGGCCCCGGCCAAATGTCCCTCCCAGTCCGCTGGCGCCAGTGGCGGGAGCTCCGAGGGCCTTACGCCGGCCAGGTCGAGCGCCTCTTCGTCCCAGCGGCGTTCGAACGTGGAGAGCAGCCCGGTGCCCGACGCCATCGAGACTGACATCGAAGGGTCGGCCAGGAGTTCGAGGCCGACGTACTCCGGGAGCCCGACGAACCGGGCCGCCGGGGCACGGCCGTCCCCACCGCGCCGGCCTGCTCGCAACCAGGGCACTCGCCAGGTCCAGTACATGGGGGCGAAGGCACAGCCGGTGCGCTGGCGGAGGGCTTCGAGGGCCTCGGGTGTGCAGGCCGGACGCGGACGTCGTGGGCGGGTATCGGCCCACGAGATGACGTCCGTTGCCGGTCGTCCCGCCGCGTCGAGCACCAGGACGGAGTGCCATTGAGATCCGACGGCGACGTCGCTGACGCCCTCCAGGGCGCCGGCGGCATGCAGCTCGTCCACACAGGCCACCAGGTCGGCGAAATAACCGGCGGCGTCGAACGTCGCCTGGCCGGGTTGTTCGAGGACGAGCCGGCGGGGCCGCCGGGCCAGCGCCCCGGGAACGGCGGAGAGGCGACCGGGGTCGCTGGTCTCGAACACTATGGCCCTAACTGACGAAGACCCGAGGTCGAGACCTAGAGCTCGCGTCGTCATCTTGGCCAAGCTAGAGCGGCACGCGGGGCGCCGCCACCGCCCACCGGGGCGGGTAGTGATGGCGTGGCCCGCCGGCTTTATCATTTCCTACGCGCAATTAGCTAACGGCGGGGCACTGTCTGCTCCTGTCATTTGACGGGTGAAGAGAGCGCGTATAGCATGTTCCCGGAGTAAATTGTTGGCGGGCTCGCAAGGAATTTAGTAGGTTTTGGGCCGGTAAATTAAGGCTGCTGTTACCTTCTAGCCTGGCATTGGTAACCGGCAGTTAAATTGCGGCTCTTACTGTGCCTGCCATGCTTAGAAACCCAAAGAATGCTGTTTCGCGGGGCAAAACCCGTCCCGCGCTTACCGGATTGGCCAGCGTCGCCCTTGTGTCGACGGCACTGACCCTTACCACTGGCACCGGCATCGCCACGGCCGCCACCTCAGTCACCCCCCTCGTGGTGTACTCCGCCCAGGGCTACGACTCGACCGAAACAACGGCGTTCCAGAAGGCCACGGGCATCCCAGTCGAACTCGACGACGACAGCACCGGGCCGTTGCTGACCAAGATCGAGGCTGAAAAGAACAACCCTAAGTGGGGCGTCCTTTGGGTCGACGGCGCCACGGCGTTCGCGTCCCTCGACCAGCAGGGCCTTCTCATGAAGGGTTGGGAACCGACGGTCAGCTGGAACGCTCTGGGCAAGGAAGCCGTGCCGCCCGACAAGAGCTACGTGCCGACGGGCTTCACCATGGCGGGCACGCTCGTGTACGACGACAAGACGGTGACCGACCCGCCCACGACGTGGCAAGACCTTCTCGCTACCAAGTGGAACGGTGACATCGGCATGAACGACCCGGCCGTGTCCGGGCCGACGTACCCCTTCGTAGCCGGCATGATGAACTACCTCGGGGGCGTGAACCAGGGCGAGAAGTTCTACACGGGCCTCGAGAACAACGGGCTCCACGTTTACCTGACCAACGGGGACACGCTGGCCGCCCTGGAAGCCGGCATCATCAAGCTGGCACTGATCCAGAGCTCGGCGGGAATAGGGGCCGGCATCAAAGACCCAGATATCAAGGTCAAGTTCCTGCCGCCCGTCACGGCTCTGCCGAGCGCCCTCGGGATCGACTCCAAGGCGCCCAAGGCCGAACAGCTCGAAGCCGAAAAGTTCATAGAGTTCGTGCTGTCAACGCAGGGCCAGCAGCTCATGCAGTCGGGCGACCCGACCGGTGACTCGCTATATTGGCCGGTTTTGACGGGCGTCACGCCGCTCAAGGCGCTGCCGGCGTTGTCCAGCATCAAAGTGCAGACGATCAACCCCTACACCTGGGGTTCACGTGAGGACACCATAAACACCTGGTTCACCGACAACATCGTCGAGTAGGAGCTAGATGTCGCAGGGGATCCCCCTCGCGCTAGAGGAACCGGAAGGGGCCAGCCCTCAGGGGGCTGGCCCCGACCTTGCCGCCCAGGTAGGCCTCCCGGTCACCGGGAAGAGACGGGGGGCAAAAGCCTTCGGGGCCAGGGCGGCCGACACCCTAAGCCGTTACGGCGGTGCGTGGGTCGTCTGGCTGATCCTGTGCATCTTGGTGGCCGTCCCTGTGGGCGCGTTCTTGCTGCAGGCCATCTCGCCCCGCATGTTCGGCCAGGGCAGCTCGTGGTTCACCCTCTCGGCTTTCAGCCAGGCGTTCCAGGCCAACGCGTTCAAAGCCCTGCTGAACTCCATCTGGGTGAGTGTTGCCGTTTGCGCATTGGACCTCTTGATCGGCGGTGGGCTGGCGTGGATGGTGCAGCGGACCAATGTCGGAGGCCGGCGCATTTGGCCCGGTTTCATGTGGGCGCTGCTGCTCGCCCCGACGTACTTGATGGCCCAAGGGTGGACGTACCTACTCGAACCGAAGGGCGTGTTCGCCCAAATGGGCATCAACGCTTCGGCTGTTTACCACGTGTTCTTCGGGCCGGCCGGGGTGGTGTTCGTGCTCGCCCTCGCCAATGCCCCTTTCGCCTACCTCACGATCTCCGCCGCCCTCGGTGGCCTCGGCAGCCAGTACGAAGAAGCGGTGCGGGTTCATGGCGGGGGCAGGATCGCTACAGCCAGAGTGATCGTGCCGGTGCTCGCCCCGGCCGTGCTGGCGTCGATTGCGCTCGTTTTCGCCGAGACTATGAGCGACTACGGGGTCTCTTCCACGTTGGCGTTCCAGTCCCATTTCCAGATGGCCACGTACGGGATCTACGAGGCCGTCACCGACCTCCCCACTCAGTTCGGGGTGGCGGGCGTGCTCAGCATCCTGCTGCTCGCATCGGCGGCCATCCCGCTGGCGCTCCAGTCCCGGGTAACGAGAGGGCGCTCTTACGCCATCCTCTCCGGGCGCACCCGGCCGGCCAACCGGCACCTCCTCAGGCGGCCGGCCAAATGGGCCATGACCAGCGTCGTGGCCGGTTTCTTCCTCCTCGCTCTCGGGGCTCCCGCCCTTGGGGCGTTTTACGGTTCGTTCGTGAGCAACCTCGGGGTAGAGATAGGCGCCCACGACCTGACGTTGAACGCTTACAGGGAGGTCCTGTCCGGCTCCACCCAGTACGGTCACGTCCAGGTGGAAGGGGCGAGCGCCCTGGCCGCCCCGCTACTGCTCTCGCTGGAACTGGCGGCGATAACCGCCACCGTGACAGCCGTCCTCGGCCTGGCGGTGGCCCGTTTGCTGGCCCACCGACGGCCCGGGCGGTTCACCAAGGCCGGGGACCTGCTCCTGCTGGGCTCGATCGCCCTCCCGGGGATAGTCCTCGGGGCCGGCTATATATTCGCCTTCAACCTGCCCATTGCCAGCCGGTTCGGGGTCGACCTGTACGAGACGTTGCCGCTGCTCGTCATGGGCTACCTGGCGACGAGCGTGCCGACGCAGTCGCGCATCATGATGGGCCAGGTCGCCCAGGTGCACACTTCGCTGCTCGAGGCGGCCAGGGTGCACGGGGCCCGGGCGATCTCGGCTTGGCGGTCCGCCTACGTACCCGTTGTTTCGCGCGTGCTCGTGCTGGCCTGGCTCGTCACCTTCACGAAGACCTTCTTCGAACTGCCGATCTCGCAGCTGCTGTACCCGCCGGGCCAGGAACCGATCTCGGTGGCCATTAATTCGTGGGTGAGCAACTACCACTACGACATCGGGACGGCCATGACGGTCCTCGCCCTCTTACTGGTGTTCGCAGTCATCGCCGTCGTCTCGGGCGGCTTCCGCCTGCTGGCCCCCCGCGGCTGGCAGCGGGTGGGGTGGCGGAACGTTGGCTGACCCGCTGAGCGGCCCCGGCCGCCTCAGCTCCAACGGTGGTGCCCCCGGCGCTGGGGAAAGCGTTGACGTGGTCGGAGTGACCAAGTCCTTCGGGGCCAAGGCGGCCCTCTCGGACGTGCACCTCCATATAGGACCAGGTACGTTCCTGGTACTGCTGGGGCCTTCGGGGTCCGGCAAGACCACCCTCCTGCGCTGTACGGCGGGGATCGAGCGCCTGAGCGGGGGCTCGATATCCATCGGTAACCGGGTGGTGGCAGACCGGGGCGTCCACCTGCCGCCCGAGCGCCGGCGCCTAGCCATGGTCTTCCAGGACTACGCCCTGTGGCCACATATGACGGCGCTGCGCAATGTCGAGTTCCCGCTGCGCCAGATGCACCAGGGCCGGGGCGAGGCGCGGAAACAGGCAGCCTCGATGCTCGAACGCGTGGGCCTCAGCCACTTGGCCGAGCGTTACCCGAACGAGCTGTCCGGGGGCGAGCAGCAGCGCGTCGCCCTGGCCAGGGCGCTCGTGGGCGGGGTCGGGCTACTACTGTTCGACGAGCCGCTTTCCAACCTCGACGCCGACCTCCGAGAACAGCTCCGGTTCCAGATATCGACCCTGTCGCGCGAAAACGGGGCTACCGCGGTTTACATCACCCACGACCAGGCCGAGGCCTTCGCCTTGGCCGACCAGGTGGGGGTCTTGCGCGACGGCCGGCTGGTCCAGCTGGGCACGCCCGAAGAGCTGTACTTGAGGCCGGCCAGCCCGTTCGTCGCCCGCTTCACGGGTATCGCGGCCGACGTCCCCGTCGAGCTGGCCGGACCGCCCGGACCGCTGCCTATTGGAGAGGCGCGGGAGGTAGAGGGGGAGCTGGTCTCGGTGAAATTGCCCGGCCAGGGCGCGGCTGGCAGTGTCACCGCCAACCTGCCCCGCAGGCTCACAGGCAACGGCCCGCTAAGGCTGTTCGTGCGGCCCTCGGCCGTCCACATTGTGGCGCCGGAGCAGGCACAGTTCTTTGCCCACGTGCGGGATGTGGCGTTCGCCGGCCGGGGTTACGAGCACGCCCTGGCCGGCGACGAGTCGCTGCTTTTGACCCGGGTGTTCTCGGAGAAACGCTGGGAGAGGGGTACTGCGGTCGGCGTGAGGCTGAGCCCCGAGGGTTGCATGGTGCTCGGGACGGAGGAGCCGGCCGTCGACGCCTCAGGGGCCTCAGGTAACCTGGGCGGCCTGGGTGGGGCCCTGACCGAGGAGGAACATGCACACCAGTAGCTCCGTCACCCTTGCGGTGGCGGTTTTCCTGGCCAGTGCAGTCGAAAGCGTAGAGGCTCTTACCATTATCGTTGCCGCCGGTGTCTCGCGGGGCTGGCGGTCGGCGCTCGAGGGCACGGCCGCCGCCATCGGCGTGCTGGCGGTGCTCGTGGCCGCCCTCGGCCCGGCCTTGGTGTACCTCGTCCCCATCAACGTCCTGCGGGTGGTCGTCGGCGCGTTGCTGCTCGTTTTCGGGCTGCAGTGGCTGCGCAAGGCCGTCCTGCGCACGGTCGGGCTGAAAGCCAAACACGACGAGGACGCCATTTTCCGGAAGCAGGTGCAGGAATTGTCTGTCCACGGCGGGACCGGGCCCGGCTTGTCGGGTGCGGGCTTGTCGGGTGCGGGCACAGCCCGGGCGTCGGGCCGGCGCCAGCGTGATGCCACCGGGTTCGTCGTCGCCTTCAAAGGCACTTTCCTCGAGGGGCTCGAGATCGTCATCATCGTCCTCGGGTTGGGCGCCGGTAACCACCAATTGGGCCTGGCCGCGGCGGCCGCCGGCGCCGCCATCGTGGTGGTGGCCATCATCGGGGCCGTGGTCGCCCGCCAGTTGGCCGGTGTGCCCGAAAACGCCATGAAGACCGTGGTGGGCCTGATGCTGGTCTCGTTCGGGACGTTCTGGGCCGGCGAGGGGCTCGGCCTGAAGTGGCCCGGGTCTGACCTGGCCATCCCTGTCCTGGTCGGCGTGTACGCCGTGGTGACGTGGCTACTTGTACAGGCTTTGCGGCCGGGCCTGGCCCGGCTCCAGCCGGAGCAGGCCCATGCCGGTTGAAGGCCACGGCACCGGGCCCACGAACCCTGGCCCTGGCCCTGGGCCCGCCGGCCCGGCCGCCTCCATGGGCGCGTCGCCGGCCCGCCGCTGGCTGGCCGCCTTCGGCCGGTTCTGGTGGGACTTCCTGGTCGTTGACACCCCTGAGCTCCTCATTGGCGCGCTCATCGCCCTCGGCGTGGTGGCCGTCCTGGTGAAGGCGTTCTCGCTGAACGCGGCGGCCATTGCCGTCTTCCCCCTCATGGTCGCCGGCCTCCTGTGGGCGTCCGTTTTCCACGCCCGGCCGAAGCGCTGACGCCCGGGAGGCTCTGGCCCGGGCCCCTGCCGGCGGGGCCGGCGCTAGCCGGCCAAGAAGCTGAGCCGGACCCGCCTTTCGGGGTTGTCGTGGTTGGTGTCCACCAGTACCACGCTCTGCCAGGTGCCGAGGGCGGGCCGGCCGCCGAGCACCGGCAGTACGAGCGACGGCGAGACGAACGCGGGGAGCAGGTGGTCGGCACCGTGGCCCTGGCTGCCGTGGCGGTGACGGTAACGGTCGTCACGAGGCAGCAGCGACTCGAGCACGGCTAGAAGGTCTTCCTCGGACCCGGCTCCGGTCTCCATCAAGGCGAGGCCGGCAGTGGCGTGGGGCACGAACACTGAGCAGAGCCCGTCGCCGCGGCCCGCACAGAACCGGCCCACCTCGGAGGTGAGGTCGACGACCGCCCGCCGGGAGGTGTCCAGCCGTAATTCGAGACTTTCCACGGCCACATTTCTACCCGTCGCCGGTCGGGGCCCGTCGTACCGAGGCCGGCCAAAACCGGCTCTGTTCTCCTCGGGTAGTTTCGCGAACCTCCGTGGGCCGGGCTACGGTGGCAGGGTGCCGACGTTGCCAACGGTCCTCGTGGCCCGCCAGTCAAACGGGAATTTTGCCGTCAGGGTCCGCAACGGCAAGGCCGAGACAAGCCATGTGGTGTCCGTTCCCAGCGGGCTCGAAGCCGACCTCGGCCTGGAGGGGACCGCGGGCGAGGCATTGGTCAGGGCGTCGTTCGCCTTCCTGCTCGACCGGGAACCCGCCAGTTCCATCCTGCCCAAGTTCAGCCTCGACGTGATCTCGCGCTACTTCCCCGAGTACCGGCGGGAAATCCACAACTACTTATAGGACCGGCTGTGGCCGCCGGCCTGTGAGCCAGTACAAGGGGCGGCTATACCTCGGCCAAGCTCACGTCAGGGTCGGCCAGCTTCGCCTTGTCGACCACCCGGCGCGACGCCACCAGGTCACTTATTTTGCCTGAGACGTCGGGGATGTTGACGTTCATGCCGGCCGCGACCCGGCCGTCGTTGAGCCAGAAGACGATGAACTCCCGGCTCGCCACGTCCCCTCGAAAAACCACCTCGTCCCAGGCCGGCGCGTACCCCGAATATTCCATACTTATGTCGTACTGGTCCGAGTAAAAATACGGCACGCGCGCATAAGGCCTTCGCTTGCCGAGCATATTGCGGGCCGCGGCGGGGCCCTGGTTCCTGGCGTTGGCCCAGTGCTCCACCCGTACCCGTTCGCCAAATAACGGGTGGAAGGCATTGGCCAGGTCGCCGGCGGCAAAGATACCAGGGCTCGAGGACTCGAGGTACTCGTCCGTCATGACGCCATTTCCCACGTCGAGGCCGGCTTTTTCAGCCAACTCGGTCGCCGGCGCCACCCCGATGGCGACCAGGACCACGTCGGCAGCCAACGTCCGGCCGTCGGCCAGACGGACGCCTTCCACCGTGCCCGAGCCGACCAGCGCCTCCGTGGTCACGCCAAAGTGCATTTCGACGCCGTGCTCGGTGTGCACGTCCCGGTAAAAGGAGCCCACTTCGGGCCCGAGCACTCTTTGCAAAGGGAACTGGGCCATTTCCACCGTGACCACCGGCCGTCCCATCATGCGGGCCGAAGCCGCCACCTCGCAGCCGATCCAGCCGGTGCCTATAACGGCCACCCTGTCGGCCCCCTCTATCGCGGCTCGCAGGGAGGCCGAACTGGCCATGGTGCGCAGGTAGTGAACACCCTCCAGGTCGGCCCCGGGCAGGTTGAGCCGGACCGGGCTGGCCCCGGTGGTCAGCAGCAGCGACGTGTACGGTAAGCGCTCCCCGGACGCCAGCCCGACGGCGCGGCCGTCTACGTCGATGGACACCACTGTCTGGCCCAAGCGAAGTTCGATGCCGGCGGCCTCGTAATAGCCTTCTTTGTGGACGAACAGCTTGTCCGGCCCCTCCTCGCCCCGGAGGTACTGTTTGGACAGGGGCGGTCTCTCGTACGGGCGCTCCCCCTCTTCGCCGATGAGGGTGACTTCCCCGTCAAAGCCGTCCTTCCGGAGCGCCTCGGCGGCCTTTGCGCCGGCCAGGCTGGCGCCAACGATGACGAAACGACTGGAGCCGTTCATGGCGCCAGCATGCCACGTGGCGACCTCCGGGCGTTAGGGGCTCTGAATGGTCGCCTCTTCGGTGGTGACGTAACCTGCACCCGGCCGGCGGCACCTGGAAGACTGGCGCAGTGCTCGAGAGGTCAGATTGGTGGCGGGGGGCGACTTTCTACCAGATATACGTGCGCAGCTGGCG
>JASHVH010000321.1 GCA_030039575.1 Acidimicrobiales bacterium
AGCCGATGACCGAGGGCGTGACGGCCACGCTTCTCGAGCACCTTGGCCTCCGTGCCGGGGAAAAGGTCCTCGACGTCGGCAGCGGTACCGGCCGGAGCACGATCGCTGCAGCCCGTCAGGTGGGACAGGACGGCGAGGCGGTCGGGGCTGACATTTCCGAGCCGCTGGTGGGCTTGGCCCGCCAGCGCGCCGCTGCTGAAGGCATTACCAATGCGCGGTTCGTGGTCGCCGACGTGCAAACGGCGGCGCTCGATGACGGCCCGTTCGACGCCGCCCTTAGCCAGTTCGGCGTCATGTTCTTCGACGAATCGGTGACCGCCTTCGCCAATGTCAGGGCTCACGTGCGTGTTGGCGGACGATTGGCTTTCGTCTGCTGGCAGACGATGGCAGACAACCCCTGGTTCGCGGGGGCGTCGCTACAGCCGTTCTGCCCTCCTGCGCCCAGCCCGGGCCCGGGCAAGGACGCCACCGGGCCGTTTACGCTCGCGGACCCCAAGTACACCGCCGATATCTTGGTCGCCGCCGGTTGGTCCGCGGTCAAGCGGGCGCCCTATCGCCAGATCGTGACGGTCGAGCACGAAGCTCTCCTGGACGACAATGCGTGCTTCGGCTACTACGGTGTGGCCGAGGGCCTCATGGTTGAGGCGCGTGCGGCCTGCGAACAGCACTTGGCCCCGTTGCAGCGAAGCGACGGTCGTTATGACGCCCCGCTGGCGTTCCAAGTCTTCACTGCTCGCAACTGAAACGGCGGCCAACTCAATGCCAGGAGCGGTGCCCGTCACGTCGTCGAAGGAGGACGGGAACGGGCCGGTACTGTGGGCCGGCCTGTCGACGGTGCCGGAGGACGAACCCCGGGTGCACCCCAGGAGCCACCACCGCTGGCTCGCCGGGAACAGTCCCAATCCCCGAAGGTGGTTGGCATTGGCGGTCCTGTGCTCGGGTCTGCTCCTTATCGCGTTGGACACCACGGTGCTCAATGTCGCTTTGCCGGCTGTGGCCCAACAACTTAACGCTTCGTCTTCCGCCCTTCAGTGGGTAGTCGACGCTTACACGCTTGCCCTTGGTTGTTTGCAGCTGTTGTTCGGGGGCGTGGCCGACAGGGCCGGGCGTCGGCGGCTGTTATTGCTCGGTTTGGCAGTGTTCGCGGCGGGGTCGGTGTTCGCCGCTTATTCGACGTCGACGGGCTACCTCATCGCGGCTCGGGCGGTGACAGGCGTGGGCGGGGCCTTTCTTTTCCCCTGCACCCTCGCGTCGGTGCTTTATCTTTTTCCGGATCCAGGCGAGCGCAGGAAGGCTCTCGGCTTCTGGTCAGCGACTATCGGCCTGGGCGTCGTGATAGGCCCAGTTGTGGGAGGCCTCCTGCTCGACCACTTTTGGTTCGGGGCCATCTTCCTCCTGAACGTGCCCATCGCAGCGCTGGCCTTTATCCTGGTCCTCGTTGTGCTCCCCGAGAGCCGTGGCCCGGTCCAGCGCGGGCGTCTGGACGTGCCGGGCGCAGTACTTGCCGTCCTCGGGGCCGGGGCCATCCTGTGGAGCTTTATAGAGGGCCCGAGCCTCGGCTGGGGCTCCCCCCTTGTAATCGAGAACCTCATTGCCGGGCTGGTTGTGGCCGGCGGCTTCATTGTCTGGGAGAGCAGTTCGCAACGTCCGCTGCTCCCATTGCCGGCGTACAGGCGAGTGGGCTTCCGGGTAGGGACGGCCGCCATATCCGTCCTGTTCTTCGGGATTTATGGTTTTCTGTTCGTACTGAGCCAGGATCTCCAAGTGCGCCTTGGCTACAGCGCCCTCGCCGCTGGCGTCCGAATGCTCCCGGCCGGCGTACTGGTGCTTTCCGCCAGCATGGCGCCAATGTTCGTCAAGTGGACGAGTACAGGCTTTGTGCTCGTTTCCGGTCTGGCCGCGGTAGCCGGAGGTCTCGGGATAATCGCGGTAACCGCGTACCGCCTCGGCTATTTGCCGGTTGGCGTCGGCTTGGCGTTGGCCGGGGCGGGCATGGGCCTCTCCATGCCGACCGCCGAGGACGCCGTGTTGGGGTCACTTGACCCGGACGATGCCGGGGCCGGGGCCGGGGCCAACAGCACTCACCTACAACTTGGCGGTGCCCTTGGAGTGGCGGTTATCGGCAGCATCCTCGTCGCCACCTACCGCCACCACCTGGCCGCTACGGCGCAGGTGCGAGGCCTACCCGCTGCCGGGGTGCGGGCCGCACTGCCTTCCCTCGGCGCCGCCGCGCAAGCTGTGGCACGGCTCTCCAACTGTGCGCGCGGCCCCTTCTTCGCAACGGCCCAGCTGGCAAACTGTGCGCACGCCCCATTGTTTGCCGTCGCCGCGAGAGGCTTCAGCGACGGTCTGCGAGCGGCACTGATGGCCGGCGCGGGAGTGTGCGTGGTGGGCGGGATGGTGGTCATTTTGCTCGGCACGACCGGACGTCTGGCCAGACCGTCAGCCTAAAGTGTTACCATCCCTGTCGGGGCGACCCGACGTACGCGGCGCTCTGCTCGGCGCTGCCGGCTCGGGCTGAACCTGTTCCTCCTCCCGATAGCCCCCACGATATGACCGCCGGGTGGACAAGCTTGCCAGGGGAAGCAGCTGACTTCGCTACCATGAGCCTACGAGTCTGTTTGACCACAACAGCAACGGCGGTGCCGTTGACCTTGGGGCACGGCAAGCTCGCTCGAGCATCCGTCGGGACCAGGCGTCGGAACCACCAGAGCGAAGAGATGACAGCGATAACAACCGGCGCGACGTCAGCCACTGAACGCTCGCAAGCGGAGCCGACGGTGGCGTCGGTCTGGCACAACGTGGCGGGCCGGCCGGTCACGGACGAGCTACTCGAATGGCCACCCGATTTGTTCGCTTTTGTTTATATGGTCCTCGAGCGCTCCCAGGCCTACCGCTTCGCCTTCTCCCCTCCGAACGGCGCGGAGTGGCCGCCGCGCCGGGTGGAGAACTGGTCCAAGACGGTTGAAGAGACCGGCAGGCAGTGGGGCGTCTGGGTTGAACACCGGAGTGGCCCCGTCCCCCGTTTGCTGGCGGAAGCGTGGAAGACGTTGCGCGAGAGGGCGGCCATGCCCCTTGACGACCTTGCTCGAGGCGACGACTGGGGCATATGCGAGGCGCTGCTCACGTTGCACACGCTGGGCGACGAGGCTTGTGCGGGGCTGGGTTTACCCGTGCGGGCGTCGGGCGGCGCGGGGTGCGGCTACCGGGCCCGTGGCGGCGAACTGTTGGCCCGAACGGGGTCTATGGCTCGGGTCCCGACCCAGTCCCTCCGGGTCCTGCCGAAGGCCCGCACGGCCCCGAGCGGGACGTTCCTGGCGTCACTGGCACGCTACGCCTGTGTGGTACGCCCAGGGGTCGAAGTGCGTTGGTACAAGGCGCCCGTCCGCCACGCGGGCACAGACCTCCGCGCCGACTTCGCCAGCCTGCTACTGCTGCCCTGGCCGCTGCGGGTACGCGAGTCCGACTTCCGGCCGGTCCCCGGCTCCGTGCAGCGAATGGCGAAGGAGCCATACGGGTTCTTCGAGTTTTCCCCCTCGGAACCGCTCGACCTGGACCTGATAAGCCGGGTCATAGTCGCGGCCAAGGAGGAAGCCGAAAGTGTAGACGTGGTACTGCTCCCCGAAGCCGCCGTCGACGAAAGCGATGTCGAGGACCTCGAAGCCCTCCTGGAGAGCCACGGGGTCGCCATGCTGACCACCGGGGTCCGTCAGCACGTCGCCGACCCTGGGCGGTTCCCCCGAAGTTGGGTGCACATAGGGGTGAACCCGAGCCTGGAAAAAGGCGGGTCGTCGTGCACCGCCGGGGACGAGCAGTGGTTCCACTGGCGCCAGATGAAGCACCATCGGTGGTCGCTCGACGAAGGACAGGTCTTCCAGTACCACCTGGGCGGCGCGCTTCACCCCAATGTCCGGTGGTGGGAGGCCATGGAAGTCCCCCGAAAGGGCCTCGGTATCCTCGAGTTAGGTGAAGAAATCACCATTGTGGCCGTGGTCTGCGAAGACTTGGCCAACCTCGACGACGTATCGGAGATCCTCCGTGCTGTCGGCCCTACCCTGGTGGTCCCGCTCTTGCTCGACGGCCCTCAGCTCAGCTCGCGGTGGGCGGCCCGCTATGCCGGCGTGCTGGCGGATAACCCGGGCTCGGCGGTCTGCACATTGACGTCCTTTGGGATGGTGCAACGGTGCCGGCCGCATGACCGAGATGCCTCCCCGGTGGTGGCGCTCTGGAAGGACCCCACTCGAGGGACGCGCGAGATCCCGCTGGAAGCGGGGGCCCAGGCCATCCTGCTCACTAGCTGTGGGGAACGCGGGACCCGTCGGAGCGCCGATGGCCGCTGGCCGACCGACAACGCTACGAACTGGTTCGACGTATCCATTTTCCAGGTCCGGGCCTCGAGCGCCGGGGCGTGGTCGCCGAGCTCTAGGCCATCCCCGAGGAAGCCGCCGTTGCTGGGGGTGGAAGAACTTACTGTCCTCACCTCGCTCGCCCAATCAGTGGCGGTCCTCATGTCACGCTCACCGGAACGGGCGGAGGAGCTGCTGGCCGACGCCGGCGCGGGCGCGCCATGGCGGGCTGAGTTCGGTATCCCCGATCCCTCCCCCAACCTCAGCCTGGCGGTCGACTCGATGGTCCGGACCATTCGAGCTGCAGGCGAGCCAGGAGGCGCGCCAATGTTCGAAGCGCTGCTGACCGCAGTAAAGGACAGGCTTGCGGAATCCGAGCCCGACCTATCGGACGCCATGGGGCTCGATCGGTTGGCTCACCAGGTACTGCGGGCAAGCCTCGAACAGAACCGTTTCCGCAGCAGCCAGGCGAGCCTGTGATTACTGCGCTGGAGTAAACGTGTTGAGCATGACAAGCGGCTGGTCGCCTCAGCGAATGTGCTCGACCAGTGTTGCCCAGAGGCGGCCACGGCCGTCAGATAACGAAGACGTGGTTACGGCCTAACGCGGCAACCAAACTGCGCCGGTCCGGCCGGATTTCACACGAGGCCGGCGCGCACGCCCCAGGCGGCCGCGGCAGCCCGTGAAGGGAGGTTGAGCTTCCGGAGCATGTTAGCCACGTGCCGGTGAACCGTGTGCCCGCTCAAGCAAAGCCGTTTAGCAATCTCCGAGTTGCTCAGCCCCTCCGCGATGACCTTGAGCACATCCAGCTCGCGAGCCGTCAGCACCATCATGGCTTTGCCCGGTGCGGCAGCGTCATATTCGCCCACCACCGCACCTACCCGATCGGCCGGCCCCTCTGCCCGAGCCGGTTCAGCAACGCGGGCCCCCTGGGCCGAAGCGCCTTCGCGCTCGATCGCAGCCGGCACTTCCACGGAGCCCAGTCCGCGGCCCGCGGAGTCGACAGGTAGCTGCCCCCCTTGTCCCCGTGCACGGCCAACGGGGTGCCGGGCCGCGGGACGTCCACGGCCACATCTCCATGTGCGACGACCCTGACCGGGAACAAAGCGCGAGTAGCTGTCCCGCACAGCATCGTTTACCCGCCCTTTTACAGTATGTTCATGGGCCTCGGGCTGCGCGGCGATATCGGCGGACGCCACCTCGCCGAAATGGCCGGTCCCAGCGCCGGTCAGCTTGTGATGCAGCAGAGCTCGTGCCTTTCGAGCAGCGGGCGATGGGGTGCGGACGATATGGATTACGGGCACCGGCTCGGCATAGGCGTCGGCGATGGCGTTCAGGGCAGGAAGCCCGCCAACCCTGAACGTGGTCACGATGGTGTCAAGACCTTTTAGCCAGGCGTAGTCGTCAGCGGCATATCCCGCGCCTCGTTCGTTCGTGGTGCCGAACGATTTCGTACTTGGTTGGGACATCCCGCCGACTGTCGCGAGATCGACGGCCAATGCCTCGATCAGGTGAGGGTGAAGCATCGATTTCCTCTTTTATGATTTGCGCTGTTCTGTGGGGTGCTCCACTGGTGTGAGCACAACGATTGACTCCTGACGGAGAGAAATGAAGGCCCGGCTTCTTGGGGCCTCGACTGGTCTGCTCTCGCGCTCTCTGACCACTTTCCACTGGAGCGGTAGAGCGGTGGTAGGGCCCTGGTGGAGCCTCCGTCAATCGCCCGGTAGGATCAGGGACGTGGAGGTGGCTCTCCTGGGCCCTCTCGAGGTGACGGTGGACGGGCGCAGGGTCGTCATCGGGGCAGCCAAGGAACGAGCGGTGCTGGCCCTTCTGGCGCTGACAGCCAGTCGGCCGGTGCGAGCGGGCGCCCTCGTAGAGGCGCTGTGGGGCGAGCGCCCACCCCCGACGGCAGCCAAGACGCTGCAGAGTTATGTCGCCGCGCTCCGCCGTAAGCTCCCTCCCGGCTCCATCGAGACCGTCCCCGGGGGCTATCTGCTGAACGTGGGCCCCCAAGCGGTAGACGCGGCCCGCTTCACGCGCCTAGCGGCGCTGGGCGGGACAGCCAGCGGGGACGCGGCCGCACGGGCCAAGGCCCTCGAGGACGCCCTCAGCATTTGGCGTGGACCACCCCTGCCGGACCTGGCCGATGGCCTCGCCGGCGGGGCAGAGGCGGCCCGGCTGGAGGAGGTTCGCCGGGGCGCCGAGGAGGATCTGGCCGAAGTCCGCCTCGCTCTCGGCCAGCACAATGGCCTCATTGCCGACCTGGAGGCAGCCGTCGCCCGTGAGCCGTTGCGTGAACGGCGCTGGGCACAGCTCGTGCTCGCCCTCTATCGCTGCGGGCGCCAGGCCGACGCCCTGCGCGCCTGCCAGCGCCTGCGCACCACGCTCGGAGAGGAGCTGGGCATCGCACCGAGCTCGGAACTGGTGGCCCTCGAGCGGGCGGTGCTGGCCCAGGCCCCTGGGCTCGACCCGCCCCTGCTTGTCGTCTCTGCCCCACAAAACGAGGCCCTCGCCTCCGAGCCTCTCCCGGTGCCGCCGCCCGAGCGCGTAGTCACCAGTCTGCCCATCCAGCTGTCTTCGTTTTGGGGCCGGGGCGTGGAGCTCGCCCTTGGCGCCAAGCTGTTGGCCTCGGCCCGCTTGCTCACCATCACCGGGGCAGGCGGCACGGGAAAGACCCGCCTGGCCTACCAGCTGGCGGCCGAAGCCGTCGACCAGTTCCCGGACGGGGCCTGGGCGGCCGAGCTCGCCCCCGTCTCGGCCCCCGGGCTTGTCCCCGGCGCGGTCATGGGCGCGCTGGGGCTCCGGGACGAGCCGTCCCGGAGCCCGACCGAGACGGTGGTGACCCACCTGGCGGGCCGGCGGGCGTTGTTGGTGCTGGACAATTGCGAGCACGTGATTGACGCCGCCGCCGCCCTGGCG
>JASHVH010000322.1 GCA_030039575.1 Acidimicrobiales bacterium
AGGCAGCCCAGCGCTTCACCCGGGAGGTCGATGCGGCTGCCGTCGTGGTCAACGCGTCGACTCGTTTCACCGACGGTGAGCAGTTCGGTTTTGGGGCCGAGATCGGCATCAGCACTCAGAAACTGCACGCCCGCGGCCCCATGGGCCTGCGTGAGCTGACGACCACGAAGTACATAGTGACGGGCAGCGGCCAGATCCGCAGTTAGGGCCCGACGCGTCGGCCCCGGGTGGGCCTCGTGCCGGGGGAAGATATTGGGGAGCAGCCGGCGGACGGCCCCTCCTAATATGGACGAATGACGACGAGCGGCGGCCCCGGTGCCCGCTTCGAGAGCCCACGGGCCGTCAATGAGTCTTTGCGGTCAGTGGGCTACCTGGCGGACGAGGGCATCGCCGCAGTGGTGTTCCTGGCCGACCGGCTGGGAAAGCCGGTCCTGGTCGAGGGGCCCGCCGGCACAGGCAAGACCCAACTGGCCAAGTCGGTCTCCGAGATGCTCGGAGCGAGGCTGATCCGCCTCCAGTGCTACGAAGGCCTCGACGAGTCCAAGGCCCTTTACGAGTGGAACTATAAAAAGCAACTGCTGCGGATCCAGGCCGAGCAGGTGACCCAGGAAGGCGAGACCTGGAAAGAACTCGAAGAGGACATATTTTCCGAGCCTTTCTTGATGCCGAGGCCCTTGTTGGAAGCGATCCGGGCCACCGAGCCGGCGGTGCTGTTGATCGACGAAGTCGACCGGGTCGAGGTGGAGACGGAAGCCCTGCTCCTGGAGGTGCTGTCCGACTACCAGGTCTCGGTACCCGAAATGGGTACGGTCAGCGCCACCCAGATCCCTTTGGTTTTCCTTACTTCCAACAACACGCGCGAATTATCCGAAGCGCTGAAGCGGCGTTGCCTCTTCCTTCACCTGGATTACCCGTCGGTCGAACGCGAGCGCCAGATCGTCCTCACCAAAGTACCCGGCATCGAAGAGGCCCTGGCGGACCAGGTGGTGCGGACGGTAAAGCTGATCAGGGCGCTCGAGCTGAAAAAGCCGCCGTCGGTCTCGGAAACTCTTGACTGGGCCCGCACGCTCGTGATCCTCGGCATATCCCACCTCGACACGGCCACAGCCAAGAACACCCTGAACGTCCTGTTGAAGCATCGCTCCGACATCGACCGGGCCGCAAAGGAACTCGTGACGGCCGAGGAATGAAGGCGGTGGCGACGGACACGGCCGAGACGAGCACGGCCAGCACGACGCTCGCCACCGGGCTGTTCGGCACGTTCGCCGAGTTCGTCGACGAATTGCGGGCCGCCGGCGTACCGGTCAGTACGACCGAGGTGCTGGACGCCACCGAAGCGCTGCGCCATTTGCCTTTGGAAGACCGCGAGGCCATAAAGCTGGGCCTGGCGGCCGCTCTCGTAAAGGAGGAGGGGCATTGGCGGACGTACGAGACGTTGTTCGAGCTCTATTTCTCCTTACGGGGCCGTGGTTTAGCCGAGGTGGCCGGACCGGCGGCGGGCGAGCTCGGCCCCGCCGGGGCCGAAGAGGAGCTGACTGCGTCGGAGCTCGCCGAACTGGCGTACCAGGCGCTCATGGAGGGAGACCCCGAGCTCATGGCGGCTCTGGCCCGGGCGGCCGTTACCCGCTTCGCCGGGATGGAGCCGGGACGACCGGTCGGCGGTAGTTATTACGTTTTCAAAACGCTACGCCAACTGCAGGCCGATGCGTTGCTGGCCCGGCTACTGAGCTCGGCGGAAGGGACCGAAGGCTTGGAAGGGCTGGTGCTGGCCAATGACTACCGCCGGCGGTTCGAGCGGCTGCGAGAGGAGGTCGAGGCGGAGGTGCGCCGTCGCCTGGTCGCCGACAGAGGGGCCAAGGTTATTGCCCGCGCTACACGTCGTCCGCTGCCTGAGGACGTTGATTTCATGCACCTCGGGAAAGAGGAGCTGGCTTCGCTTCAGCGCACCGTGCAGCCGCTGGCCCGCAAACTTGCCGTTCACTTGGCTCGCAAACGGCGGGCGCGACACGAGGGGCGTCTCGATTTCCGTGCCACCATGCGACGCTCCCTGTCGAGCGGGGGCGTCCCCGCCGACCCCCGGTTCAGGGCCCCGCACCGGTCCAAACCGGAGCTGTGGGTCCTGGCCGATATTTCCGGTTCGGTCGCCGCCTTCGCCCGTTTCACGCTCCAGCTCGTTTATGCCTTGTCGTCACAGTTTTCGCGCACACGGTCGTGGGCCTTCGTAGATGGCATAGACGAGGTGACCGGTTTCCTGAAAGGTGAAGATGACATAGCGGCCGCCGTGAACCGCATCAATACCGAAGCTGACGTCATTTGGGCCGAAGGTCACTCCGACTACGGCCACGCCCTGTCCGACTTCGTCGAGCGGTGGGGCAAAGAGCTCACCGCTCGGACCACCGTCCTGGTACTGGGGGACGCCCGCAACAATTACCACTCGGTGCAGGCCTGGGCGATCGCCGAGTTGGCCCGCCGGTCCCGCCACGTGTGGTGGCTCAACCCGGAGCCTCGGGCCTACTGGGACACGGGTGACTCTGTGCTGGCTCAATACGGAGCGCACTGCGCCGGCGTCTGGGAGTGCCGAAACCTTCGCCAACTGCGTCACTTCATCGAACAATTGCCTTAATCAAGGCTTAACCAGGAGGGCTCGGTCCACTTTTCCAAGCTCTTGCGGTAGAGGGAAATGCTGGTAAGGCACCTCTGCGCCGAACGCTCGGCCCATGGTGCCCGTCTATATGACCGGGGCGTCGACCAGTGGGACAACGTTGGGCCTCCCCTCGGCCCGCGGCAGCGCTACCCTGGATTGTCAGCGCGCCAACATAGGAGGCCCTGCGAATGGCCCTGCTCAGCCGCGAATTTATAGCGGTCCCCGACGACAAGAAAAACCAGATCGTCTTCAAGTGGCCGGACGTCAACATCCGTAAGTTCACGCGGGCCATCGTCGACGCGGACGAGTTGGCGCTGTTCGTCAACACCGGCAACGTGGTCGGGACGATGGGCCCCGGCCGGCACCAGATCGACGCTCAGGAACTTCCCTTCCTCGGCATGTTCATCGATGTGGCCACGGGAGGCAACGCTTACCGGGCGGAGCTGTACTTTGTCGGTACTCGTGAGTACCCGGGCTTCACTTTTGGCGGCCGCATCGACGACGTCCAGGACCCCCAGACCGGGATGATCGTCACCCTTCGGGTCTTTGGTGACTACTCGTTGCAGGTAAAGGACCCCTCCGCGCTCATCACCAACCTCGTCGGGACCGTCGACGTCACTAACAACGAGACCGTGGCGGGTTGGGTGAGCGACCAGCTCCTCAAGGTGATGAGGACGGAAGTGACCACCCAGGTCGTACGCAACGGTTGGCCGATCCTCGGCTTGTCGGTTTATACGCCGGATATCGAAAAGGCGGTTGTCGAGGCGGCCAACAACCAGCTCAGCACCTACGGCGTGTCCCTTATCCGCATGGGCAACTTCGACATCAACCTGTCAGAGGCGGACGAGGCTCAGCTCAAGACGCTGGCCAAGGACACGGCGTACAGCCGCCTGGCCGGCGGGTTCAACCGTTACGCGTCCGGGGAGATGGCCCTCGGGGCCGGCGAGGGCATGGCCAAGGGCGGCGGGGCCGACAGCGGGGCCTTCCTGGCTGCCGGCCTGGGCCTCGGTGGCCAGGTGGCCGGCGGCGTCGCCGGGCAAGGCCCCGGTGGTGAACCGGGCCCCGTCCCTCCGCCCGGGCCTGGGTTTGCCGGTGGAGGCGGTGGGTTCGTGGGCGGCGGCCCGGCGCCTGCCAGCGGTCCCGCGTCCGCCACGGCGGCAGCTGGAGCGGCGGCCGCCGTCACCTGCACCAACTGCCAAGCGAGCCAGCCCGCCGGCAGTAAGTTCTGTTCTTCGTGTGGGGCGGCGCTGCCACCTCCCGCCGGCCATTGCAGTGCCTGCGGGGCCGAAAACGCCGCTACCGCCCGTTTTTGCGCCCAATGCGGCCAGGGGCTGGCGCCCCAGTCCCTAAATTGCCCCTCCTGCGGTACAGAAGCGGCACCAGGGCAACGTTTTTGCGCCTCCTGCGGGAGCGCCTTAACGGCTCCGGCCGCACCCGCCGCGGCTGCTCCCGCGGCTTCCGCTCCGGACGGAGGCACTCAATGACGACCTGGGGGGCGCAGCTAGCTTGAACGTATTGGTGCACGTGCTCCTGGCCCGAGCGGGCGGGGGCGGGCTGTTCGGCGGCGGCAGCGGCGACGGCGGTGGATTTGGTGGTTCTGGAGGAGGTGCTTTTTTGTTTGGTGGTGGCGGCGGGGCAATCGGCCTCATCGTTCTCGTGTTGCTCTTCACCCTGGCCTTCCGGACGATGAGCCGGGGCGGGTGGGGTCGAGGTAGGTGGGGTGGCGGCGGCCCCTGGGGCGGAGGTGGCAGCGGTGGCG